>JBKDQY010000027.1:0-13478 GCA_046341655.1 Betaproteobacteria bacterium
CCGCGCGGCCAGCTGCGCCCCGAGTAGCGCGCCCACATAGCCCGCCGCGCCGGTGATGCAGACACGCAGGGGGGCGGCTGGCGCCGCCGATGCCGGGGCATCCATCGCTATGCGCCCGCGGGTGACACGGCCGCCAGCGGCCGTCGCGCCCACCACTGCGCCACAGCCAATCCCGACACCAGATGCCACACGCCCCAGAAGGCAGTTACCAGCATCATCCCCCCCGCCTGCGGGAACAAGGTGAACAGCACGGCCAGCCCCAGCCCCGTGTTGGGGATGGACACCTCGATGGTGAGCGCGCGCCGGTCGGCCTCGGGCAGCCGCGCCGCCGTGGCCGCGAGATAGCCGGTGGCCATGGCCAACAGATTCTGCCCCACCACCAGCCAGAAGAACTGCCCGAAGCGCGCCATGAACAGGTCGGTGTTCTTGGCGAACGCCAGCGCCACGAACGCCAGGAACACCAGCGTGGCGACCGTGCGCAGCGGTCGCTCCACCCGCTCCGCCACACGCGGGAAGCGACGCCCGGTGACCATCCCCAGCAGCAGCGGCACCACCAGCACGAACAGCACCAGCGAGAGGATCCCTCCCGCGGGGATGTCGATAGCGCGCAGCACGGGGCGCGTGACGGGGTTGAGCCACCCGTACAGCGCGAAGTTGAGCGGCATCACCACCGGGGCCGCCACGCTGGATACCGCCGTGAGCCCCACCGCCAGCGGCACGTTCCCGCGCGCCATCCAGGTGAGAACGTTGGAGAACGACCCGCCCGGACACGCGGCCACCAATATCATCCCCAGCGCCAGTGGCGCCTCCAGCCGCAGCGCCCACGCCATGAGGCAGGTGAGCGCCGGCACGGCCACGTACTGCGCGGCCAGCCCCACAGCGGCCGCGCGCGGTGCGCGCCACGCGGCGCGGAAGGCCTCGGGGGTGAGCGTGAGCGACACCCCGAACATCAGGCAGGCCAGGATCACGTTCAGCGCCGCCAGCCCCCCGGGGGCCAGTTCCAGTGGCAGCGCGTCGTTCATCGCGCCCCCGTGCCGGGCGGCAGGTCGGCGCGCAGTCGGTCGATCTCCCGCTGTACCGCGCGCAGATAGCTGTCCTTGTGCACGTAGTACGCCATCCGGTCCAGCGGCAGGTAGCGGTAACCGCCCCGTACCCCGGGGCTGTCCACGTGCCGTTTGCGCGCCTGCAGCGCGCGGGCGCTGGCCGTACCGGCCGCCAACTGCCGGATATACAGCGCCACCAGCTCCGCCTGTCGGTTGCGCCCCTCCCATCCCAGCCCGGCCGCTTCCAGCATCCCCATGAGGAACAGCGTGTCGTGCTCCGGATGCATGGTGTTGAGAAACAACCGCGGCGCCGGGCCCTCGGACCAGTTGAGCAACCGCGCGTCGATGAACGGGAACGTCGGCTGGTACCCGGTGGCCAGGAGCAGCACATCGTATTCGGCGCTGGCTCCGTCGGCAAAGGTCACCGTCCGCCCCTCGATCGCGCGCAACGCACCGCGCGGCGTGATGTCGCCCTGCCCCAGATGATGCAGCACCAGGGAATTGATCACCGGGTGCGCCTCGTACAGGCGATAGTCGGGGTCGGGGAGCCCGTAGTTCGATGGCTTCCCCATGACGACGCGCACCAGCAGCGCGTCCAGCCGCTGTTTGAGCGCGCGCGGCAGACGGATGGCGCCTCCCAGCGTGTCGGTGGGGCGCCCCATGATGAACTTGGGGAGGAAGTAGTAGCCACGCCGCACCGACAGATCCACACGCGCGGCACGGTGCACCGCGTCCACCGCGATGTCGGCGCCGCTGTTGCCGCACCCGACCACCAGCACCCGCTGCCCTTCGAACACGTCGGGCGTGCGGTAGTCCGCCGAATGCATCACGCGTCCGGTGAAAGTGCCCGGGAGGCGCGGCAGGTGCGGGTGGTGCAGGACCCCCGAGGCGATCAGCACGCCGTCGTGCACGGTGGTGGTGCGTGGCGTGGTGGTGCGTGGCGTGGGGGTGTGAGGCCCATCGCCGGACACGACGGCGTCACGCCCGGGTTCGGGCACGGTGGTCACCGCCCACCGGCCGTCGGGGAGCGGGGCCACCTGTTCCACTCGCGTGCCCCACGCGTAGTGCGGCGTGAGATCGAAGTGCGCGGCGTAGTCGCGGAAGTACTGCCGCAGCTCGGTGTGGTGCGGATAGGCCGGCCCCCGGGGCATGGGGAACTCGGCGAACTCGGTCATGTGCCGCGAACTGATGAGGTGCGCCGACTGGTACAGCGTACTGTGGGGGTTGTCGATATCCCACAACCCGCCGGGCCCCGTGTGGCGGTCGTAGCCGCGATAGGGGATTCCCAGCTTCTGCAGGTTACGGGCGCACGCCAGCCCCATGGGGCCGGCTCCGATCACGGCGTACATGGCTGAAAGCTACTCCGTGAACGGGCAGGGCGGCCCTCGTCGTGGCCGTTGGGCCGTCCGCCTTGTCTCATGGGTTGCAGAACACTCAGCGGAGACCCGTGGATGTGCCACGTACTGAACCAGGCGTGTGAACATGACGTGTACCGCCGCGTCTTCGACGTGACACGGCAGACCGATGGCATGGTCACCCTTCATCGGGGGTCGGCTGGAGTGCCGCGTCAGGCATTACTGCACCTTGCCAGAAACGGCTCGACCTCCGCGAGAAATAACTCTGGAACCTCGGCAAATGCCGCATGACCACAGGGTAAGGCGACGAACTGCGCAGAGAGCATGCATCGAGCTGCGACCTTGCCGTCTGTGTTGGCTGGTATCGCCGGATCGCGCTGGCCGAACAACAACAGTGTAGGCGCCTTGATGCGTTGCGCGGTTTGCCGTAAGTCGCTTTCGGGACGGGCAAAACTACGCCACATGGCCCGATTGAGGACGACACGCTCAGTGGTGGCCTGCACGGTAGCAGCACGAAGCAACATGGCTTCTGTCGTGGAGGTGCGCTGCTTGAGATACATGCGGGCAAAACGATGCGGCGAAATGGAAAAACGGCTTCCCTGAACTTTGCAGAACGTGCGACTAATGAAGTTGTGCGGAGTGAAGCCGCCGGGTGCGACCAATACCAAGCCACGCACCAGCTCAGGTGACTCGATGGCGAGACGCGCCGCGGCATTGCCCCCGATGGAATTGCCGATAAAGAATGCCGGCGGCACGCCCAAGGCCGCCAAGAACTCGCGCAAGGTTTTGTAGTAAAGCAGAACGGTTGCGGACTCGGGCTGTTGCGGCATGGCGGATTGCCCGTAACCCGGCCAATCGAGGGCGAGCACTCGATAGTTCCTGGAGAGTGCGGGAATCACGGCCTCGAAATCCTGGCTGTCGCCCGGATTGGCATGAAGCAAAACAAGCGGCACGCCTTGCCCGAACTCCGAGTAATGCACTGAGCCGCTTGATAGATCAGCTGACGGCATGGATGCTCCGCTTTGTTATGCCTAACATGGGCTTCTGTTGTGAACGCTCATACAGGAAGGGTTGGGCAGGGTCGCCGCAACCAACTCAGGTCCTCATGGCGAACGACACGCGTTGCTCGCGCAGTTGAGTATCGCGTCGTATACGCGACCGGCCCCAATCGAATTTCCTATCCCGGGCGTATACTGGCTGCCATGAGTACGGGCGTCTGCCATGGGTGAATCTGCACGGCCCACCCCGTCAGCACCGGCTTCCGCCCTCCCGGCGGGAGTGGTGGCGGCGTTGGCCGACCGGTACCGGCTGGTCCGGCCGCTGGGCGAGGGAGGGATGGCGACGGTCTATCTGGCCGAGGACCTCCGCCACGGCCGGCAGGTCGCCATCAAGTTCCTCAAGCCCGAGCTTGGCGCCGCCATCGGCCCGGCGCGCTTTGCCGCCGAGATCCGCGTCACCGCCACGCTGCAGCACCCGCACCTCCTGCCGCTCTTCGACAGCGGCGAGGCCGCCGGCCAGCTCTTCTACGTCATGCCCTTCGTCGCCGGTGAGACGTTCCGCGCCCGCCTCGCGCGCGAGGGGCAGCTCCCGCTCGGCGAAGCCGTCCGCCTCACGCGCGCCCTCGCCAGCGCCGCAATTCGTCATCACCGACATCGGACGTGATGGACGGATGTTCGGACTCGTTCCCGCCGCCATGGGGTTCCAACCGGTCATCATCATCAACTGGCGGCATGAACTCCTTCGCAAGCTGACCACGAGAAACTGAGCGCACGAAGCCGACGTCGCCGGTACCGATACCGGTACCGATAAAAGATCTGCGCGCGCATTGCGCATGAGCGCCGGCTACACGCTCCACACCCATTCATCGTAGCTGACGCCGGCGGTGGCGAGGAGGTTCACCAGCATGGCAAACGACGCCTCGAGTCCCTGCGTGCGATCGTAGTGCCGCTGCTCGTCGGCCAGGAGCGCGGCGTTCAAGGGGGTGACCGCATCGACCGCCCGTCGCAGCCGGGTGAGCCCGTCGTCGGCTCACCCGGACACGAACGTGCGCCGGATGCGCGTCGGCGCAGCGCGGATCGCCGGCGGAATTCTCGGGACGGTGCTCGCCGATGAGTACGGTGGCAGTCCAACCAGTCGAGACGTTGACACCCGCTCGCGGGGCGCCGCCGCCCCGACCGCCCCCTGAGCACCGCCCCGTTGCCCCGCTATCACGCGGGGCCGTTCGGCGTGCGCGGCCATCCCGGCGGCGCGTCAGATCGGTCCCCGCCGGGTTCGCTCCCCCCACCGGAACCGCGTCGCGAAGTTACTTTCATGCGCATGACCAGACGCTGCAGTGCCCGCCATTCGCGATGGACGCGCTGTAATCCCTGCGTCGCGTGTCTCCGCACGCCGTGATCGGCGACCTCGAGGCAGCGCACTGGCGCGCCCTCATGATGGAGATCGATGGCGGCGTCCTGCTGGAAGACGCAGCCGGTCGCGTGCGGCTGATGAACCGTCAGTTCATCGACCTCTTTCATCTGCAGGAGGTACCGCTCGAGCAGGAGCTGCTGTCGTTGGACGTCTTCGCCAAAGCCGCGGCCATCACGTTCCTTGATCCGGACGGATTTGTGGCTGGCATCAGCGAGCTTCGGCAACGCCGCGTCGAGATTCGGCACGAACCCTTCACCACCGTCGATCAGCGCAGCCTGGAACGCGATGTCGTGCCGATGCATCACGATGGTGCATTCGTCGGGATCCTCTGGATCTTTCGGGATGTCTCGTCTGCCCAGCTGTTGGAGGCGTTGGCGGAGCAGAAGGCATTCTACGACCGCATTCTGGAAGCATTACCGGCCCAGCTGGCGGTCTTCTCGCCTACGGGCACGTATGAATACGTCTCGCCCAGCGCCATTTCCGATCCGGTCATGCGACGCTGGATCCTTGGGCGGACCGACATTGAATACGGCTTGCTGCGCGGACTCCCGTCCGAGGTTACGCAGCAGCGTCGGGAGCGGATCAGGGCGGTCATCGAGAGCAAGCAGCCCACCGATTTCGAAGAATCCTTCACGACACGCTCGGGCGAATTGCGCCACTACCGGCGCTTTTCCACGCCGATTCTGGACGAGCACGGCGAAGTGCGCCATGTGCTCGGCTACGGAGTGGACATCACCGACCAGCGGCGGATGGAGCAACAGCTGCTGCAGTCGCAGAAGATGGACGCGGTCGGCCGTCTGGCGGGTGGTATCGCCCACGACTTCAACAACCTGCTGACGGTCATCAACGGGTTCACCGAAGCGTTGCGAGACGAACTATCGGTGGACGACGAGCGGCGCGCCCTCCTCGAGCCCGTGTTGCAGGCCGGCAATCGGGCAAGTGAGCTGACAAGCCAGCTGCTGGCATTCAGCCGTCAGGCCATTGTCGAGACCAGAGTACTCGACCTCAACGCCGTCGTCAGTGACACCACCATCATGCTGCGCCGCCTCGTCGGCGAGTCGATCGACATGCGCGTCCAGCTCGAGCCAGGACAGATGCTGCTCCGTGCCAGTGCCGGTCACTTGCAGCAAGTGTTGATGAATCTGGCGGTCAATGCGCGGGATGCGATGCCGCAGGGCGGTGAACTGTTGGTGGAAACAGCGACCATCGATCTCTCCGATGATCCGTCCGCCATGGGCCTGCAGCTGCCCCGCGGCCGGTACGTCGAACTCCGCGTCGCGGACACGGGCACCGGCATGACGGAGGAGGTGCGCCGCCGGCTGTTCGAACCGTTCTTCACGACCAAGGAAGTCGGCCGCGGTACGGGACTTGGCCTGTCGACGGTTTACGGTATTGTGGTCGACGCGGGTGGCCAGGTGCTGGTGGAATCCCAACTCGGCCGCGGGTCCGTGTTCCGCGTGATCCTGCCGGCGCTGGTGGCGGAACCCCTCGTCACGGCGGTCGAGGGCGACCGACCACTCATCCCCCGCGGCACCGAGACGGTACTCGTGGCCGAGGACGAGTCCAGCGTACGCGATCTGGTATCGCGCATCCTCACAAGACAAGGCTACACCGTGCTGCTATCGGTGGACGGCCGCGATGCGCTCAGGGTCGCCGCGGAATACTCCGCCCCGATCCATCTGCTGCTCTCCGACGTCGTCATGCCCCAACTCAACGGAAGCGAGCTCGCGGCGCAGCTCCTGGGCACGCGTCCTGACATCAAGGTGTTGTTCCTGAGCGGCTACACCGATGATGACGTGCTGCGCAACGGCGTGACCTCGGCGACCATGGCATTCATGCAGAAACCGTTTACCGTGCACCAGCTTGCGACTCGGGTTCGCGAAGCGCTCGACGCGCGCACGTGAGAGTAGGTGTGGGCACGCGATGCCCGTGCGCCGGCGACGATCGATCACCCCAGATGATTTCCCTTCACTTCCCACTCCATGTCGTCCAACCTCGCTTTCTTCGCGGCCTGTTTTCAGAACGAAATCGCATCGACGGCGCGGCTGATCCGCAGCTTGCCGACCGCATCGCTGGACTACCGCGCGCATCCGGTCAACCGGTCGGCGCGCGAGATCGTCGAGCATCTGTTGGGGCACATCGTCGACCTCGCGGTGATCGCGCGAGAGTCGCGCTGTGACGAGACGCTCGTATTCCCAGTGACGTCGTCGGAGGAAGCCGCATCCCAGTTCGAGCAACTCAGCGCCGACGTGCAGAGCGCTCTCGCTCAGCTGACCGATGCGCAGTGGGAGAACGATCCAGTCGAACTGCTCATCCACGGCAAGTCGTTCCTGACGATTCCGCGCGCGAACATGATGTGGTTCTTCTTCTTTGATTGCATCCATCACCGCGGACAGCTGTCGACACAGGTGCGGCCGATGGGCGGCAAGGTGCCGGCGATTTACGGATTCAGCGCCGACGCACCCGCGGCCGGATGATCCAGGTGGTCGGAACGGTCGCCTGAGGCGCGTCGGCACGATGATGCGTGACAGCGCGATCGACGTGCAGCACCTCGGCGACAGGAAAACATTGCGGTCGAAGTGCAGGCCACCACTGCCGGGCCCGTCCTGCTCGACACCGGCCCGGGGTCGACCCTCGACACGCTCAGGGGCGGCCGTGCCGGACTGGGCATCGGCGTGGTGCGATCGGTGGACATGGGCAACGGCGCGCTCGTCGGCAGCAAGGGTCGTCAGGTCTCGCCGTAGTCGAAGCCATTGGATGCCAGACGCAGCCAGCGACGCTGCCGGTGCCGATAAAAGATCTGCGCGAACATCCAGATCAACGGCGTGAGGACGCGAGCGGAGACTTCGACCTGATCACGATAGCGCACACCGTCCTGATGCGGCTCAATCGTGATGAGGTGGTCCCAAACCGGAATCAGTGCGCTGTGGCCAGCGTCTCGAATCGCAAAGCCGCCAGGGAACGACGGCGTGGAGATCACGATTGCCTGACGCCCCAAAGGGAGGAAACCAAACAGCGTCAACCGAACCCAGTGCGTACCCTCGGTCCAAGTGGCGGGGAAGCGTGTGCCTGTGACTGGCGAGAAGGCGACCAATGGATGTGCCACATACTGAAGTAGGCGCGTGGACACAACGTGCGCAGCCGCGTCGTCAACGCTACACGGCAGGACGGTTGTCAGGTCAATCTTCATCGGGGTGCATGGGGGAGTGTGCTGCCTGACGTGTGCTTCTGCCGTGAACGCTCATACAAAAAGGGGGGGCGGGGTGGCCGTGACCAGCCTCGGGCATGACGGCCCCCCCGCCCAACCCATCCGCACTCGCGGCCATCAGCAACAAGTGTCGTTACGCTGCGGCGCACCGATCCCTAGGGCTGCAGCGCGAGGGGAAGGTACGCCGCACCGGAGACGGCGGCACCCGCGATGAGGAATACCGAGAGCGGGGAGTGGAACTCGTAGGCCGGAGCGTGACGGAGGCGATAGTGCAGACCGGCGTGAATGATGGCGAACGCGGCGACACCCGTGCGCGCGGTGTCCGCGGCGGGCAGGGTGGACGCGGCCGTCCAGGCCAAGCCTGCGGCGAGTGGCACGTGGAGGGCGATGAACACAGCCCGCGCAGTAGCCTCTGGCAAGGCCCGGAGAAAGTAAAGCAGGCGCCACTCCCGACACGCCACGGCATCGAGTTCGTGAGCGAAGAAGAAGCCGAGGAGGAGGAGATAGAGCGCGATCGTCACTTTGGTCGGCGAAACGTGTGCTTCTGCTGTGGACGCTCATATAGAGAGGGTTGGGCGGGGCGTTCGCAACCAACCGTGGTCATCATGAACGCCCCGCCCAACCCATCCTTAGCCGCGGGCCATCAGCAGCAAGCGGCGTTCTACCGCTCTCGTCGCGATGCAGATGTGCAGGTGCTGGTCATGGCGCTGCCAGCTCCGCGTTGGACGCATGCATGTGCGCGGGCTTCTGCAGCGGGCGCTCACATGAAATGCGCGCGCAGCGAGCTACCGAGTCGCCTGACTGCAGCAAGCATCGTTATGCGGCGCCGCGACGACGCGGACGATGCAAGGCTTCGACGACCGCCGCCGGATTGTGGGCCGCCACTTGCAACAGCGCGAGCGCGGGACCGTCGGGTATGCGGCGCCCCTGTTCCCAATTTCGGAGCGTTGCCACGCTGACACCGATCATGAGCGCGAATTCCGATTGCGACTGACCGAGATCGGCGCGCACTGCTTTCACATCGGTCGGCTTGAACGTGCGTGACCGTGAGGGCTTGCGCTCGCCGCGGCGGATCTCACCGAGCTGGCGAACGCTGCTCAACAGCTCTTCGAAGGCTTCTGCTTTCACGTGAACTCCTCGCGTACCACGCGAGCCAACGCGCGGATCTGTGTCGGCGACAAGTCGCCCTGCTCGTTCTTCGCGTACATGTACACCATGTAGCACAGGTCGTCATCGACGGCCCAGTAATTGATCGTACGAACACCGCCGCGCTTTCCACGCCCTTCTGCACCCCAGCGCAACTTGCGCAGACCGGCGCCACCAGGAATGAGCGCCCCTTGCTCAGGGCGCAGACTCAGCGCGGCCTGCATCGCGCGATACTGCTCATCATCAAGGTGCCGGCGGAGACTGGCGGTGAAGACCGGCGACTCGATGAAGCGCATGGTGAACTATAAGCCATTGGCGTAGTCAGCGCTAGCCACCGGATCGATCACCGGGTTGGCGGCATAACGCCCGGTTCTGTTGCAGCACTCACATTGAAGTGCGCGCAAAGCGCGCATACCGCAAAGCGCTGTCAACAGCAACGATCGTTATGCACTCGCGTGACGAGACGGACGTGTCGCCGCATCGCGCTCGACGGCGGCGCGCTCGGCCAGGTAAACTTTCAAGAGTGACTGGTATGGCAAGAAACAGTTGGAGAGCAAGAGCGGGACCTTACCCGTGAAAGACTATACATGGTTTCCAAGTAGGCCAGCGCGATGCTCCGAAGCACCTGCGGGAACCGGGCTTCATCGTGGACCACGGGCACGGCAACGCACGTCAGGAGCAGGAATGGGTGGAGAGCGACGTGGCGAAGTCGTTCTGGGTTGGCATCCACTCCAAGGGTCGCGCCACGCGACATGTGCGCACCTACCGTTGTCCGCGCTGCGGGTACCTCGAGAGCTACGCCGACGACAGTGACGCGTAACACGCGGGTCGCGGGTGCGACTATCGCGTATCGCTATCGACGCGCGTGCAGTACCAACAGTCCGCACGTCGCGAGCCCGCGAAACACCGGCGGGATCTCGCGATCGTTGGCGTACCACTCCAGCGACTCGAACTGCTCGGGCGCGAACAGATTGAGATCGATCGGATCGCCGAGGCCGAAATACAGTGGACGCGAATCGAGAAACACCGCCGACGGACAGCGAAACGTGATCGCGCCGCTACGCAGCACTGCGCCCTGTAGCACCGCGCCCTGTAGCACCGCGCTCGAGACGTCGCCAGAAGGCACGGCGCCACTGAGTGCAATGGCCGGCGTGATCGCGGCATCTCGCAGCGTGCGCAGCAGATCGACGAGCGGCTTGCCTTCCGCGCGCTCCAACCGATCGCGCAACATGAATTGACCGGGGCCCTTTCGACGCGCCTCGAACGCGGCCCACTGAACCGCCGCGGCGGCGCTATCGTCCGCGACACTGCTGTTCGCGGCACGACCATCGGTTGAACGCGGCGCGGCGCCAAGTCGCGGGAGCGCCGTGAGCACCAGATTGAGCGTTGAATCGGCACCCGCCGCAAGCGTGATCGCGGTATCCAGCGGCGCGAACCCAACGCGCCGCACACTCAGCACCACACGCTCGGCACTCACGCGCGGCATTCGCCACGCACCCGAAATCTCGGTGACGGAGCGCCGCAGCAGCGAATCGATCGACACCAACGCCCCAGACACAAGACGCTGTTGTCCGTCGCGCACCACGCCGCGCAGGGCGCCTTCACTGGCACTGCGCGGTTGTACGTCATGATGCTGCACACCGTACGGACTCGTGCCATTGAGCTGCACGCGCACGGGCGTCGACGTCCGCGCGCCGCGCTCGGCGTACAAATCCAACGGAATGTCGGGAGGCAACCCACACAGCCGATACTGTCCGCTCGGCTCCGCTGGCGTCGAGAATCGCATCGGCATACCGGTGTACGGATCCATCCATACGGCACGAACAAACGTCGGCTGCGAATCGCTCGCACTCGTGGTGTTCACCTTCGCGGTCTCCCGCCCGAGAGAGTCCGTCGCGCGGGCGGTGACCACTCCGTGAATGAGCGACGGTACGCCCGATGTCGGGAACGTCGCCTCGCGCACGCACATGCCGGCCAGTGCCTGTCGTAGCGATGGAACGGTCAGTCGCGAGGCCGACAGCGAATCGGCCACGAGCAGACGCTTGACGCTCGCGACCCCGAGCGAATCGAGCGAACTCGTGTTGATCTGCAACGTGTGAATGCCAGGGCGCACGGCACCGATCGTAAACGCGCCCACACTATCGGTGACTGCAACGCGCCAAGACTCACGCAGAAGGAGTTGCGCGTTGGGCACAGGCCGAGCCGTTACGGAATCGCGCAGCACACCACTCAGCGTTGGAAACGGTTGTACAAACACCGTGTCATCGCCGCGCCGCGCGTTGAAGACACGCCCACCCACTTGCTCAGCGTACACAATCGCGCGGGCTTCCCGATCCGGCCGACGCGGCGAGCTATCGACGACCGGGACGCGGATGAACCACTCGGTGACCAGCCAGGAACCGTCGCGTGCGCGCGCGAACTGCATGCGCCCACCGGCGCTGGCGTTCACGGCGGCCGAGTCGACATTGGTGTAACGGAACGACAGTTCGCGCAGTTCAGCGGTGTGACGGTCTACGGCGATACGGCCGGTGATGTCGATGATCTTCCGGCGCTTGCGGCGTGGCTCGAACGCCAGCACGACCAACGAGGGATCGCTAGCATCGTCGAGTCGCGCGCAGTGCTCGGCCGAGAACTCGCTCGAGCCAAGGACCTCGAGACTGGGCGCCCAGAACTGCATGGTGGTTGGTGTGAGCCAGCGCGCGTAGCCTTTGTCGCGCATCTCGCGCGGTGCCGGGGCGTACCACGGCGCGCTGCCGGAGTCGGCGTCCTGAACGTCAACGGTACGCACGGTGACCGTGCCAGCGCGATCGATCCGCTGATAGCGCATGAGCATTGTCGATAGCGGCCGCGACGACGTGGTGGCATCGGTGGCGAGCAGCGCGGTCTTGGTCTGCTCCCACACCGCCGCGACCGGCGAGTCGGTTCGCGACAGCGCGACACACGTGGCCGCGCGAATGCGAATCGTATCGAGCACGACGGCGAGACTTGAGAGTTCGATGGGGACATCGCGCACGATGCCCGTCGCCAGTACGAACGTGGGCGTGCGATGCGGCGCAAACCCGATGCGGCGCGCGAGCACGCGAAACGTGCCGGCTCGTGGCGCGATGATGCGATAGACACCGCGCTCGTCGGAAATACTCGCGCCGGACGGCGCGTCGGTGCTGTCCAGCAACTGGACGACGACCCCGGGAATCGGCGCGCCGGCTCTGGTGACGATCCCGCGCACCGTCTGCGCGTGCGCCGCACTGCCCGCGAAGCCCGCGAGCAGTGCAAACAGCGCGAGGACGCGCTGCAGAACGCCGTGATGACTTGGGCGCGCGCGTGAAGATGAGATAATCGGCGCGATCAGCGTCTTCCTCCGGTAACTGCGCCTGCCAGAATCCTGCATAATGTGTGGCTCTGCTGCGGGGCGACCGGCAAGTGCCGAGGCCCGGACTGCACGCTGGTTGCCCCGTCAGCAGCAACCATCGGTAGCGCAAATCCGCGAGGAATCGTCCCTACTCTCGCGTTGACGATCGCGAGGACGCTTGCATCAGCCGGGCGGCCACGAGACGGGTCCGCTCGCGCATCGTTCGCCCCCGGACATCCATCGGGACGGCATCCCCGACCCCTGCCGGCATGCGGGCGCGCGTCGCGTCGGGGAAGAGTGAGAGCACGATGTCGTCCGAGTACTCCTCGGGGAGGAACCCGACAGAGTGCCTCAGAACGCGGCACTGCTCATCAATGATGAAGCCAACGACGAGGCGAGCCGGCGCCTTTGCCTTCGCCGCGAGATCCGGGTAGTACTGAGCTGTCCACGCCTGCAACTGCGCGATTGAGGGTGAAGGCGGCCCGGCTGGATCAAGCGAGCGGCCTAAGCAACCGGTCCCGACGGCTTGGCGGGAATGCGCGCCAGCCACGTGTGGCAACGCTAGGCCCGCCGACAGAAGAGCAAGTAAGGAGCGCGATCTCATCGTGAACTCCGAGCAGAGATTTCGCATAGGATTCGCGATTCGAGCCAACGCGGCAATGGATGTAGCATTAACGATCGATGAGTCGATCATGAGGCCAGCGTTAAACTCAGGCTGAATGCCGTGCTAACGCCTTGGCTTCAGCAGCAGGGCGGCCCGATCGGGCCTCGGCACTGCGTCGGGACTTCGGGCCGCCCTGTCAGCTGCAAGCACTCGTTCGGCGGCGAGGCGCATCCGGTCTCCGAACGCGCTACCGCTCCCTTCGTGCGAGCGCCTGGAAGAAGTTCGGGCTCTGAGTCGCGTCGGTGAAGTCGATGCCGACAATCTCCCATCCTTCGGTGCCGAGTTGGTTCAAATAGGCCTCCAC
>JBKDQY010000028.1:0-9050 GCA_046341655.1 Betaproteobacteria bacterium
CACGACCGCCCGCACCGCCACGTGGTCGAGGCCGGTACGCCGCACGCGCGTTGGGCGCTGCTGGAGCGCCGCGGGGATGGCTGGCACGCCGAGTTGCAGCAGACCGCCTACGACTGGGCCATCGCCGCCCGGCGTGCCGCGGCGCTGGGCTTCGCCGACTGGGCGCACGAGCTGGCCACGGGCGTCACGCGGCCGGGCTGCTTCAGCTGAGCTTCTCGCGCGCCAGCTGGCCCAGGCCGTAGGCCACGCGACGCAGCTCGTTGCCCAGCCGCCAGAGGTGAGTGGGCCAGCGACGAAGGCCGCGGAACTTGCGGGAGGGCATGGTCGCGGGCGCCCCGATGGTGGAGGCGACTTGGTCGTCGTGGCTGCAGGGCGTGGGCACCACCAGCCGCTGCTTCAGGCCGAACAGCCAGGCTCGGTCGAAGGCGTGGTCGTAGGGCAGCCGCATCGGCAGCAGCCCGCCGCGATCGCGCAGCCAGGCGGCGGCGGCGCGGCGGTTCATCAGGTAGGCACTGGAGCCGGTGCACTTGGACAGCATCACGGCCAGAGCGTGGCCGCCGCCCAGGTCGGCCACTGGCACCGGCGTGCCGGAGTGCACGGCCGAGAGCTTGACCACGTCCCAGCGCCCGGGGCAGCGCATCAGCGCGGCCAGCACGGCGGGCAGGGTGTCCTGCAGGCGCACGTCGTCCTCCAGCACCAGCGCCGCCTCGGCGTCGCCGGCCAGGAAGCGGCGCATGACCTCGACGTGCGAGAGATAACATCCCAGCTCGCCCGGTAGCGGCGTCATGCCGTGGCGGCGGTGGAAGGCGGGCTCGTCGAGCAGCGCACGCTGCGCGGGCGTGAGAGCCCGGGCGTCGACCGCCGGCAGCCGCTGCCAGGGCAGCTGCAGCCGCTCGAGCTGCTGCCGCACGCGGGCCAGGCGGTCCGGCGCACGGTCGAGGTTGATCACCCATGTCTGCAATGCACCCATCCCCGCCATTGTCCGCGAGGCCCTCGCCATGAATCCGCACACGCTCGTCGGCTGGGGCCTGGCGCTGGCCGCCGTGGTGGTGGGCTGGCTGTCCTACGGCTGGCAGGGGCTGGTGCTGGCGGTCACGGTCGTCGTGTTCTGGCTGCTGCTGCAGTTCAACCGCGCGGTGCGCGTGCTGCGCATCGCCAGCGCCAACCCGGTGGGCTTCGTCGCCAGCGCGGTGATGCTGCACGCCAAGCTCAAGCCCGGCATGCGGCTGCCGGAGGTGCTGGTGCTCACCCGCGCACTGGGCCGCAAGGTGGCCCAGGACGACCCCGCCGCCAGCGAGACCTGGGCGTGGACAGACGCCGGCGGCGACACCGTGCAGCTGGTGCTGCGCCACGGCAGGCTCGTCAGCTGGGAGCTGCAGCGGGCCGCTGCCTAGAATCGACGGTTCACCCCTTTTGACGCTGGAGAGAACCCATGTCGATGTCCGACCGCGACGGCAAGATCTGGATGGACGGCACGCTCGTCGACTGGCGCGACGCCAAGATCCACGTGCTGTCGCACACGCTGCACTACGGCTGCGGTGCCTTCGAGGGCGTGCGGGCCTACAAGACGGACAAGGGCACAGCCATCTTCCGGCTGCGCGAGCACACCGAGCGCCTGTTCAACAGCGCCAAGATCCTGCGCATGAAGATCCCCTTCACGCCCGAGCAGGTGATGGAGGCCCAGCGCACCGTGGTGCGCGAGAACCAGCTCGAGAGCTGCTACCTGCGCCCGCTCACCTGGATCGGCGACAAGAAGCTCGGCGTCAGCCCCAAGGGCAACACCATCCACCTGATGGTGGCGGCCTGGGCCTGGGGCGCCTACCTGGGCGAGGAGGGCCTGAAGCGCGGCATCCGCGTCAAGACGAGCAGCTACACGCGCCACCACGTCAACATCACGATGACGCAGGCCAAGGCGGTGAGCAACTACACCAACAGCATCCTGGCCAACATGGAGGCCACCGACGAGGGCTACGACGAGGCCATGCTGCTGGACGCCTCGGGCTTCGTTTCCGAGGGCGCGGGCGAGAACCTGTTCGTCGTCAAGAACGGCGTGGTCTACACGCCCGACCTCTCGGCCGGCGCGCTCAACGGCATCACGCGCAACACCATCTTCCACATCTGCGCCGACCTGGGGCTCAAGGTCGTGGAAAAGCGCATCACGCGCGACGAGGTCTACATCTGCGACGAGGCCTTCTTCACCGGCACGGCGGCCGAGGTGACGCCGATCCGCGAGCTGGACCGCATCGAGCTGGGAAGCGGGAGCTACGCGGGCAGCCGCGGCCCCGTCACCGAGAAGATCCAGGCGGCCTTCTTCGACATCGTCAACGGCCGCAACCCGAAGTACGCCGAGTGGCTGACCCTGGTCTGATCGCGACGAGCCCATGGACACGAGCACCGAACCCCGCGCCGTGGTGGAACTCACCGCCGCCGAGCTGATGGGCGGCGGCGTCACGCACTGCCCGCACCCGAAGATGCCGCTGTGGAACGGCCACCCCAAGGTGTTCATCGACGTCGCCGCGCACGGCGAGGGCCGCTGCCCGTACTGCAGCACGGTCTACCGGCTGAGGGCCGGTGAAGCGCGCCCCGGCGGCCACTGAGCGAGTGGCTGCCGACGCCGGCGCGCCGGCCGCCGAGGCGCTCTGGCGCGCCGCCCGCGACTCCCTGATCGACCTGGCCGAGCGCCGCGACGCCAGGCGCTCGCTGGGCTTGCTGCTGGCCGAGCTACGGGCGCGCTTGGCCACGGACTGCCGCGTGCGCGGGCCCGACGAGGCCGCGGCGGCCACGACACAGCTGTCGCTGCCTCTGCAGCGCTTGGGGCAGCCGCTGGGCCACCTCGACCTCGACACTCCCGTGCCCGCGGCCGGGCTGGACCCGGTACTGCCCGCCCTCGCGACCCTGCTCGAGCAGCGTCAGCTGCAGGCTGGCGACCCCGACGCCCCGCGCGACAGCGGGCCCGAGGCCAGGCTGATCCGCGGTGCGCTGGCCGGCGCCGACACCTTCGTCTGGGAGTGGTGGATCGAGAGCGACTGGCTCACCGACATCGATCAGGGCCTTCGCCTGCTGGGCTACGAGGCGGCCACCGGTGGCCACACGCAGGACTACTGGAACGCGCTCATCCACCCCGACGACCGCGACGCCAATCACGAAGCCTACCTGCGCCACGAGCGCGGCGAGGTCGAGGTCTACGAACACGCCTATCGCATCCGCGCCGCCGACGGTTCCTGGCGGTGGATGCTCGAGCGCGGTCGCATCGTCGAGCGCGCGCTCGACGGCCGGCCGCTGCGCATGGTTGGCACGCAGACCGACATCACCGAGCGCCGCGCGCTGGAGCGCGCGCGCGAGGAGGCCGCCGAGGCCCAGGCCGCCAGCCGCGCCAAGACCGAGTTCCTGGCCCGCATGAGCCACGAGCTGCGCACGCCGCTGAACGCCGTGCTCGGCTTCACGCAGCTGATGCAGATCGACCGCGCCGAGCCGCCCGGGCCTGAGCAGCAGCGCCGGCTGCGGCTCATCCGCGAGGCCGGCGAGCACCTGCTGCACATGATCAACGACCTGCTGGACCTCACGCGCATCGAGAGCGGCGGCCTGGCGCTGGCGCCGTCGCGCGTGGAGCTGCGCGAGCTGGTGCTGCAGGTGTTCGCGCTGTTGTCGGAGGCCGCCGCGCGCCAGGGGGTGTCGCTGGATCTGCGGCCCGGCCCGCTGCTGGGCGTCGACGCCGACCGCACGCGGCTGAAGCAGGTGCTGATCAACCTGGTCTCCAACGCGATCAAGTACAACCAGCCCGGCGGGCGCGTGGAGTTGACCGTGGAGCCCGCCGGCGACGGCATGTTCCTCATCGCGGTCGCCGACACCGGCGTCGGCATCGCCGAGGAGCACCTGGCGCGCCTGTTCGAGCCCTTCCAGCGCGGCCCGCACGAGCGCAGCGGCATCGAGGGCTCGGGCATCGGACTGGCGCTGACGCAGGCGCTGGTGCTGCGCATGGGCGGCACGCTCGGCGTGCACAGCCGCCTGGGCGAGGGCAGCGTGTTCAGCGTGCGGCTGCCGATCGTCCCCGACTGAGGGTGTGGAAGCCTGCTGAGCCCGCTCAGCGCCCCACGAACACCAGCGCCGTGCGCGGCGGCACCGTGATCGTCGCCGTGGCGGCGTCCCAGCGCGCCTCGCGGGCCGGGCGGGGGTCGGCCGCGGCGGCGGCGGTGTGCACCGGGTGCAGCGCCAGCGCGCGGCCCTCGAGCCCGGGCAGGGCCAGCTCGGCCGGCGTGGTGCCGGCGTTGATGGCATAGACCAGATCGGCGTGGCCCGCGCCGGCCAGGCCGCGGCCGTCCAGGTGGGCCAGCATCACGTCGGCCCGCGCCGCCGGGCCGGTGTTGAAGAAGCGCAGCCGCTGCTGCACCGCCTCGGCCGTGGGCAGGCGCAGCAGCGTGGTGCCGGCGCGGATGCGCAGCAGGTCCAGGCTGGCGTCGCGCGCGAAGCGGATGTGCTCGGGGCGCGGCCTGATCGCCGGGTCGGCCAGCAGCGGCGCGAGGAAGGGCCAGAAGCCGGCGTTCTCGCGCTCGGGCGGCAACCCGGCGCCCCAGCCGTTGTCCTGCAGCGTCCAGTCGATGCGGTTGAACCAGTCGCCGCTGTCGTAGCTGTTGCGGTCGCCGCTCTTGCTGCGCATCAGCTCGACCCCGGCGTGCAGGTAGGCCACGCCCTGGCTGAAGGCGGTCAGCGCCACGCCCAGCACCTGCACGCGCGCGCGGTCTTCCGGCGTGGTGTCGCGCGGCAGCTTGAGCACCTGGATGTCGAACAGGGTCTGGTTGTCGTGGTTCTCGACGTAGTTCACCACCTCGCCGGGCTGGCTGGCGTAGCCGGCAGGCTGGCCGGCGTAGTCGATCTGCTCCAGGCGCCGGGTGCTGCCGTCCGCGGTGGTCATGGTGTAGCCGCGCAGCGTGCCGGCCAGCCCCACGCGCACGAGGTCGGCCAGGCGGCGCTGCTCGGCGTCGGGCAGGCGGCCCGCGGCGTTGAGCCAGCCCGGGCGGGCCACCGTGGTGGCCGCGTCGTCGCAGCAGCCGCCGCCGCGCGCGGCGTCGCGGCCGCGGTCGCTGAAGGTGCCGATGCCGCTGCCGGCCAGGCTGAGCTGGCTGGCCTGCACGAAGCGGGCGCCGTCCTTCACCTCGCCGAAGTTCCAGCCCTCGCCGATGGACTCGATGCGGCGGCCGGCCGCCGCGTCCACGGCCTTCTGCAGCCGCTCCATCGCGGCGCGCGGCTGGTGGCCCATCAGGTCGAAGCGGAAGCTGTCGATGCGGTGGTCGCGCACCCAGATCACGGCGCTGTCGATCATCAGCCGCTCCATCATGCGGTGCTCGGTGGCGGTGTTGTCGCAGCAGGTGCTGGTGGTGACGCGGCCGTCGGCGTCGAGGCGGTGGTAGTAGCCGGGCACCAGCCGATCGAGCACGCTCTTCGGGTTCTGCCCGCTGGCGCTGGTGTGGTTGTAGACCTTGTCCATGCCCACGCGCAGCCCGGCGGCGTTGAGCGCCAGCACCATGGCGCGGAACTCGCGCAGGCGCACCGCGCCGTCGTCGGCGTCGGTGGCGTAGCTGCCTTCGGGGGCGTTGAAGTGCAACGGGTCGTAGCCCCAGTTGAAGCAGTCGGTGGTGGCCTGCGCCATCACGCGCTTCTGCTGCTCGGGGCTGTCGGGAGGCAGCGCCGCCAGCGCGGTGCGGTCGGGCGAGGTGCAGCCTCGCTCGGGCACGGTGGCCAGGTCGAAGGCGGGCAGCAGGTGGATGTCGGTCACGCCGGCGGCGGCCAGGCGCTTCAGGTGCGCCATGCCGTCGCTGCCGGCGTGCGTGAAGCCGAGGTAGGTGCCGCGGTGCGCGGCGGGCACGGTGGCGTCGCCGATGGAGAAGTCGCGCACGTGCAGCTCGTACACCACCATGTCGGTGGGCGCGGTCAGCGCGCGGGCGCGCGGCGTGGCCGCCCAGCCCGGCGGCATGGTGCGCGGGTCGTCGAGGCTGCCGATCCAGCTGCGGCGGCTGTCGGCGTTCAGGCTCAGCGAGTACGGGTCGGTGACCTTGTTGCGCACGAGGCCGCGGCCGCGCACGGCCACGTCGGCCAGGTAGGTGTAGGTGTGGCCGAACCAGTCGCCCGGCACGCGCGCCTGCCAGGTGCCGGCCGGGCCGCGCACCAGCGGCACCAGGCGCGACGCGGCCTCGGCGCCCGGCGCGTGCAGGCACAGCGCCACGCGCTGCGCCGTGGGCGCCCAGACGTGGAAGCGCGTGGCCGCCGGGCCGTGCAGGGCGCCGAGCGCCGGCACCACGGCGGGGTCGGCGGCAGCGGCGAAGCGATCGTCCAGCAGGGCCGCGGCCTGCGAGTGCGTGGCCTGCAGCACGCGGCCGGAGGCGTCTTCATGCACCAGCACCCACTGCGAGCCCATCAGCGCGTCCAGCGCGCGCGGCTGGGCCAGGCGCCAGGTGCCGCCCTCGCCCACCCAGCGGAATCGCTCGGCCACGCCAGCCGCCAGCGGCCCGGGCGCGGGCTGCAGCGCCAGGGCACCGTCGGCGCCGCGCACCGGCGCGCCGGGTCGCGCCTCGATCTGTCCGCGTGCCGAGTGCCAAAGGCGCACGCGCGTCCC
The DNA here is from genome assembly GCA_046341655.1 of Betaproteobacteria bacterium. GTDB lineage: Bacteria > Pseudomonadota > Gammaproteobacteria > Burkholderiales > Burkholderiaceae_C > Rubrivivax. The sequence continues at coordinate 6,608 of JBKDQY010000028.1, forward strand.
CGGCTCAGCGGCGGCCACCCCGGGCCAGCGCAGCGTGCGGCCGTCCAGCCACACGGCGCGGGCGTGGGCCGGCGTGGCGTCGGCCGGCGCGGCGTGCAGCACCGTCTCGTGGCCGGCGGAACACGCAGCCAGCGTCGGCGCCGGCGCCGCCGGCCGGGCCGTGGCCGCCAGCGCGGTGCTGCACAGCAAGAGGGTGGCAAGGGGACGGACGACGGCCATGGCAACTCCGGAAGCGGCGCGCGATGCTAGCGAAGGAAAACTACATCCACCACCGACCATTGCCAGAAGCAGGGGCTTCCTCGCTGGCAACTGGGTCTGTAGTTCCCCTACATTCCCGGGACCATGCGCCTCGACCGCCTCCTCCTCACCGCCACGGCCCTGAGCCTGTGCCTCGGCCTCGGCCTGCCCGCTACGTCGGCGCCCGCCGCGAGCCCGACCGCAACGTCGGCGGCCCTGGACACCTCGCCCGTGCCCGCCCGCCCGCGCTCGAATGGCCTGCCGCCGCACTGGGAGCGCGGCGCCTTCATCGAGATCTTCGTCCGCGCCTGGAAGGACAGCGACGGCGATGGCATCGGCGACCTGCGGGGCCTGACCGCCACGCTCGACGAGCTGAAGGACCTGGGCATCCGCGGCATCTGGCTGATGCCGGTGACGGGCAACGCCGACGGCGACCACGGCTACGCCACCACCGACTTCCGCGCCATCGCGCCCGAGTACGGCACGCTGGCCGACTTCGACGAACTGCTGCGGCAGGCGCACGCCCGCGGCATCGGCGTGATCATGGACTACGTGATCAACCACGCCTCGGCGGAGCACCCCTTCTTCACCGAGGCGCTGAAGGGGCCCGACAACCCCTTCCACCGCTGGTTCATCTGGAGCGACACCGCGCCGGAGGGCTGGGACATCTGGGGCGCCTACCCCTGGTACCACGCCGCTTCGCGGCCCTGGGGCTGGCCGGGCAGCGCCAGGACGGTGCCGCCCGCGCCGGCCGACGCCCGCGGCTTCTACTACGGCACCTTCGGGCCGCACATGCCCGACTTCGACTTCCGCAACCCCGTCGTGCAGGCCTACCACCTGGACAGCCTGCGCTTCTGGCTCAACCGCGGACTCGACGGCTTCCGGCTCGACGCCACGCCGCACCTGTTCGAGACCAGCGCGAAGGACTGGAACGACCAGCCCGAGAGCCGCGTCTTCACGAAGCAGCTGCAGGACCTGATCAAGGCCTACCCGCAGCGGTACGTGGTCTGCGAGGCCACCGCCAAGCCCGACGAGTGGGGCGACCCCGCCGTCTGCGGCGGCGCCTTCGCCTTCGGCTACGTGCACCACATCGTCGAGGCCGCGCGCGGCCAGGCCGAATCGGTGCAGCGCGTGGCCACGCACTGGGCCACCGCGAGTCCCACGATGGCGACCTTCCTGTCGAACCACGACGCGTTCGCCGGCCGCCGCCTGTGGGACCAGCTGCAGGGCGACGAGCGCCGCATGCGCGTGGCCGCCGCCACCTATCTGCTGCAACCCGGCACGCCCTTCGTCTACTACGGAGAGCCCATCGGCCAGGCCGGCCTGCACGGCTCCGAGCACGGCCTGGAGGGCGACCCGCCGCTGCGCGGGCCGATGAGCTGGACGGCCGACCCGCGCAGCGGCGGCTTCACCGCCGGCACGCCGTTCCGCCCGGTGGCACCGAACGCAGCCACGCACAACGTCGAGTCGCAGCGGCGCCAAGCCGGCTCGCTGCGAAGCTTCTACCGCACGGTGATCGGCCTGCGCAACGCGCACCCGTCGATCGCGCGCGGCAGCTTCGAGCGCGGATCGGCTCAGGGGCTCGTGGCAGTGTGGCAGCGGCGCCTGGACGAGCCGGGGGCGAAGGGCGCGAAGGAGCACACGGTGACGATCGTCAACTACGACGACGCACCGGCACCCGCCCTGGTGAGCGGGCTGCCGCCGCGCGCACGGCTGGTCTCGCTGCTGCCGGCCGGCGGCGCCACCGCCGCGCGTGCCGACGCGCAGGGGCAGGCGACGCTGCTGCTGGCGCCGCTGTCGGTGCGGGTGCTGCAGGTGAGCACCGCGCCGGAGCCCCGCCGCCGCGGCGCGCGGCGGCGCTGAAGCCCAGCCTCAGGCCCGCGCCAGCGCGCCGATCTTGGCCGCGTCGCGCGCCAGTTCCTCGCGCGTGGTGATGCGGCGGAACCAGACCGTCACCGCGCTGGAGCTGAGCACGATGAACAGCGAGTACAGCACCGGGATCAGCAGGACCTCCTGCTGCTGCGTGCCGCTGAACGTGAGCAGCACGATGAGCACCGCCAGCGGCCCGTTCTGGATGCCGGTCTCCAGCGCGATGGTGCGGGCGCGGCGCGCGTCCTGCTTGAGCGCGCGCGACAGCAGGTAGCCGAGCACGAAGCCCGCCAGGCCCAGGCCGATGGAGGCCGTGTAGACCGGGAAGCCGGTGTCC
>JBKDQY010000029.1:0-6206 GCA_046341655.1 Betaproteobacteria bacterium
AGCGACCCCCTCCACCGCATCGAGCTGCCCGACGACGCCGTGACGGTGACCGTGCCGCACACGGTGCTGTGGGGTGAGCAGGACGTGGCGCTGCGCCCGGGCCTGCTGCGTGGGCTGGAACGCTGGGTGCCGCAACTCGACGTCCGCCGCGTGGCCCAAGGCACGCACTGGCTGGTGCACGAGCAGCCGGCGCTGGTGGCCGCGACCATCGCCGAGCAGATCGACCTCGCCCTGGCCCGAGCCTAGGCTGCGGTTTCGGCGGCCACGTCCTGCTGAACGCGTTGGGCGGCGCTGCCGACGATCGAGCGCACGCGCAGCGTCTTCACCAGCCCGTGGCTGTGCATCAGGGCCAGCGCGCGGCTGCGCACGGCCCAGGTCTCGTCGCTCGCACCGTCGCCGAAGAGCAGGTACTCGCCCTGCTCGCCACGCCACAGCAGCTGCGCCTGCAGCCAGCGGCCTTGCAGGAACATGCGTGCCCAGTCGCCGGTGTCCAGCGCAGCCAGCCAGGCTTCGGCGGCCGACACGCTTTGCGCGGGCGTCACGCCGGAGTCGATGAACTCGGCCGGCACGGTGTCGAGCTGGTGGGCATCGAGCGGCCCGTTCAGCGTGCTGGGCGCCGCGTCCCGGCGGCTGTCCTTCAGCTTGAGTTCGGACTTCTGCAGTGCGCCGACCTGCGACGCCAGCGTGGCCAGTCGGCGCTGCATCCGCTTGTCGAGGAAGCCTTGCAGATGGTCCCAGGCCCAGCGGTACAGGCCGGTGTGCTGCACCGCCTCGCTGGCCAGCTGGTCGATGGTGGCCTGCGCCGTGCGCAACAGGGCCAGGCGCTCCGGGTCGCCGCCATGCGGCGTCATCTCGGCAATGAACACCAGCTGGTTGATGTAGCGCCACAGCGGGTGGCGGTCGTGGTCGAGCAGGCTGCGGTCGCGGATGGCCAGGCGCATCGCCGGGCCGTGCAGGCGCGAGATCAACAGCGTCACGTCCTGCGGCACCCGGCGGTCGGCGATCATGGCCTCGAACAGGCGGCTCACCAGCTCGATGGCCTGGCGGTCGGCGCGTTGCGTCGTGCCGCGGGCCACATCGGTCCAGCGCTCCAGCGGCATCGCGCCCGTGCGCGGAGCCGGTGGCGGCACGGCGACGAGGTGCGTGCAGTGCTGGGTGTCCAGCGGCGCCGGCATCGTCTCGCTGATGCGGTGCAGGTCGGGGCTGTAAGTCGACAGCACCGAACGGCCCCCGCGGCGCGAGCCCGAGGGCAGGATCAGCGTGCGGTAGGCCGCTGGCTCCACGCCTTGGCTTTCGAGCCGCGAGGTCGATGCCGCGTAGCCCGTGCGCAGCAGCTGCGCCAGCGGCATGGCGCACTCGCGCATGAAGGCGATCTGGTGCCCGCGCGAAAGCGGCAGGGCCTGCGCTGCGACCCAGGTGGCGCGCGCGTAGGTGGCCGGGCGGAAGGGGTTGTGGTCCTGCGCCATGTCGAGATCGCCGAACATCGCGGCCACGAAGGTCTGCAGCTCGCGCAGCTCGTACTCGGCGGTGCTCTTGATGCCCTCGATGGCATGCGACAGCTCCACCACGACGGCCACTTCCTCTTCGTCGACGAGCGCCAGCACCTGCGGCCGCGCCGCCGTGGGGCCCGCATGCGCGCCAGTGTCGGGGCTGACCCGGCGCGTCAGCTCGGCCTGCACCTGTTCGCGCAGGCTGTGCATGAAGTAGTCCACCAGGCGCGCGCGCTGGGCCTGGACCGAGTGCAGCATGTCGCCGACGGCGTTGCGCTGGCTGCCCTTGAGGCCGGCCAGCTGGCGGCCGGCGCCGCCAATCACGCCGTCGAGCACCTGGTCGAAGAGCATGGGCGCACGCAGCAGCTCGTCGTCGACGAACTGGCGGAACAGCGGCGAAAGCGGACGGGCGCTCATGGTTCGCTGCATTGTGGGCAAGGCGTCGGCATCCCCATCGCCTGAACAACACCCGGAAAGTGCCCGATAAGCGGCCGGGGCAGGGCAAGCGGCGGCCATGAAAAAGGGCCCGCGCCTTTCGGCGCGAGCCCTGCAGCCATCGCGGCAAGCCGCGATGTGCCGGGTCTTACATGTCCATGCCCATGCCGCCCATGCCGCCCATGCCACCGCCGCCACCGGGCATCGGGGTCTCTTCCTTGGGGGCCTCGGCAACCATGCACTCGGTCGTCAGCATCAGGCTGGCCACCGACGCGGCGTTCTGCAGCGCGGTGCGCGTGACCTTGGTGGGATCCAGGATGCCCATCTCGATCATGTCGCCGTAGGTGTCGTTGGCGGCGTTGAAGCCGTAGTTGCCCTTGCCGGCCAGCACGGTGTTGACCACCACGCTCGGCTCGCCGCCGGCGTTGTAGACGATCTCGCGCAGCGGCGACTCGATGGCCTTCAGCACCAGCTTGATGCCGGCGTCCTGGTCGGCGTTGTCGCCCTTGATCGAGCCGGCGGCCTGACGGGCACGCAGCAGCGCCACGCCGCCACCGGCCACGATGCCCTCTTCGACGGCGGCACGGGTGGCGTGCAGCGCGTCTTCCACGCGGGCCTTCTTCTCCTTCATCTCGACCTCGGTGGCGGCACCGACCTTGATGACGGCCACGCCGCCGGCCAGCTTGGCCACGCGCTCCTGGAGCTTCTCGCGGTCGTAGTCGCTGGTGGCCTCCTCGATCTGCACGCGGATCTGCTTGACGCGCGCCTCGATGTCGGCAGCGGCACCCGCGCCGTCGATGACGGTGGTGTTCTCCTTGGCCACTTCGACGCGCTTGGCGCTGCCCAGATCGGCCAGCGTGGCCTTCTCGAGCGTCAGGCCCACTTCCTCGGCGATCACCTTGCCGCCGGTCAGGATGGCGATGTCCTCCAGCATGGCCTTGCGGCGGTCACCGAAGCCCGGCGCCTTGACGGCGACGACCTTCAGGATGCCGCGGATGGTGTTGACCACCAGCGTGGCCAGCGCCTCGCCCTCGACCTCCTCGGCGATGATCAGCAGCGGGCGGCCGGCCTTGGCCACCTGCTCCAGCACGGGCAGCAGGTCGCGGATGTTGCTGATCTTCTTGTCGTAGAGCAGCACGAAGGGGTTGTCGAGGAGGGCAACCTGCTTCTCGGGGTTGTTGATGAAGTAGGGCGACAGGTAGCCGCGGTCGAACTGCATGCCCTCGACGATGTCGAGTTCGTTGTCCAGGCTCTTGCCGTCCTCGACGGTGATGACGCCTTCCTTGCCGACCTTGTCCATCGCGCTGGCGATGATCTGGCCGATGGACTCGTCGCTGTTGGCCGAGATGCTGCCGACCTGGGCGATCTCCTTGCTCGTCGTCGTGGGCTTGCTGGCCTTCTTCAGCTCTTCCACGAGGGCGTGGACGGCCTTGTCGATGCCGCGCTTGAGGTCCATCGGGTTCAGGCCGGCGGCCACGTACTTGAAGCCCTCGCGCACGATGGCCTGGGCCAGCACGGTGGCGGTGGTCGTGCCGTCGCCGGCGTTGTCGCTGGTCTTGGAAGCGACTTCCTTGACCATCTGCGCGCCCATGTTCTGGAGCTTGTCCTTGAGCTCGATCTCCTTGGCGACCGAGACACCGTCCTTGGTGACGGTGGGGGCGCCGAACGAGCGCTCGAGCACGACGTTGCGGCCCTTCGGGCCGAGGGTCACCTTCACGGCGTTGGCCAGGACATTCACGCCCTCGACCAGGCGGGCACGGGCGTCACCGCCGAAAACGACTTCTTTAGCTGCCATTTGGATCTATCTCCGGAAATCTGAATGAATCGGGGCGAACGGATTACTTCTCGACGACGGCGAAGAGATCCTCTTCGCGCATCACCAGCAGTTCGTCGTCGTCGACCTTGACGGTCTGGCCGCTGTACTTGCCGAACAGCACGCGGTCACCGACCTTGATGTTCAGGGCGACGAAATCGCCCTTGTCGTTGCGCTTGCCCGGGCCAACGGCCAGCACCTCGCCCTGGTCGGGCTTCTCGGCGGCGTTGTCGGGGATGACGATGCCCGAGGCGGTCTTGGTTTCGTTCTCGAGACGCTTCACGATCACGCGGTCGTGCAACGGACGCAGCTTCATAAGATCTCCTTGAGGACTCGTGGAGCGGGTGCTGGAAGTCAGTGCCCGCTGACAGAATTGGAAGGCGGGGCGTTGGCGCCGCCAGCCTTCGTTAGCACTCGACTCCGATGAGTGCTAGCAGGCAGATTATAGGGTTGGCCTGTCTCGCTTCAAGAGCCCCCGCCGCAAAACCCGCGGATGGCCGCACCCTGGCTGGCCCGGGTGGCGGCCGATGCGGCGGGGCGATACCGTTCCCGGCCATGCGCATGCCTGCCTGTCGCCCGCAGAGCCTGCCCCGTGCCGAGCGTGGGCCAGCGGGCACGATGGCCATCGCGCCCGACCCCGCGCGGCGGCGCCTGCTGGCCGCCTGCGCGCTGCAGCCGATGCCCGGCCTGGTGCGCGCGCAGGCCGGACCGCTGCCCATGTTCTCCGCCCACCAGCACTACAGCCACGATGCCTGGGAACGCATCCCGCCGCCGCAGGCGGTGGCGCTGCTGCGCCAGGCCGGGCTGAAGAGGGCGATGGTCTCCAGCAGCAGCGACGAGGGCACGCAGAAGCTGTACGCGTTGGCGCCCGATCTCGTGGTGCCCGTGCTGCGGCCCTACCGCAGCCGCAACGAGATCGGTACCTGGGTGCACGACCGCTCCATCGTCGGCCACCTCGAGGACCGGCTCGCCCGATACCGCTACGTCGGGCTGGGCGAGTACCACGTGTTCGGCGCCGATGCCGACGGCGCGGTGATGCGCAGCGTGGTGCAACTGGCGCGCGAGCGCGGCCTGCTGCTGCACTCGCACTCCGACGCCGAGGCGGTGCAGCGGCAGTTCGCGCAGTGGCCCGAGGCGCGCATCCTGTGGGCCCACGCCGGCTTCGAGCCGCCCGACCGAGTCGCCGGGATGCTCCGCCGCCATGCAAGGCTGTGGGTGGACCTGGCCTTCCGCAGCGACCACGCCAGCGGCAGCGCGGTCGATGCCGGCTGGCGCGCCCTGTTCACCGACTTCCCCGACCGTGTGCTGCTGGGCACCGACACGTTCACGCCCGAGCGCTGGTACTACGTGGGCGAGCACGCGCGCTGGTCGCGCGAGTGGTTGGCCACCTTGCCGGCCGACCTGGCCGAGCGGATTGCCTGGAGGAACGGCGAGGCGCTGCTGGCCGCGCTGCCGGCCTTGGTGGCGCGGTGAAGGTGCTGACCGCGGTCCTGGTGCTGGCCTGTGGCGCGGCGGTGGCGCAACCGCCGCCGGCCGACTGCCCGGCGCCCGAAGCCGGTGCCTCCGTCATCGAGCAGCCGGGCCTGCGCGCCACCTGGCGCGCCGAGCCCGCGCCGGCGGTGTCCCGGCCCTTCGCGCTGCACATCACCCTGTGCCCGGCGCGTGCCGAACTGCTGCGCGCGGACGCGACCATGCCCGAGCACCGCCACGGCATGAACTATCGCCCGCGCCTGCAGGCCGCCGGCCCGGGGGCGTGGACGGCCGACGGCCTGCTGTGGCACATGTCCGGCCGCTGGGAGCTGTTGCTGGTGGCGCGCCTGGATGGCCAGGAGCGGCGGCTCGTGCAGTCGGTGCAGCTGCGCTGAGGGCCATGCGCTGAGAACCATGCGCTCCGCCGCGATCGCCCTGCTGCTCGCCGCGGGGATGGCCGCCGCCGCCGCGGCCGCGCCGCGGCTGCTGGACTTCGGCCCCGACGAGATCGCGGCCATCCTGTCCCACGGCCCCTGGCCGCCGCCGCCCATACGCGACCCGGCCAACGCGCTGGATGGCCGCCCCGAAGCCATCGCCTTCGGCCGCCGCCTGTTCCACGACCGGCGCCTCTCGGCCGATGGCCGCGTGGCCTGCGCCAGCTGCCACGTGCCGGCCACGGGCTTCAGCGACCGCCGGGCCACGGCCAGCGCCCGCCGCGGCGAGGGCCCGCGCAACACGCCCACCCTGTGGGACGTGGGGCAGCAGCGGTGGTTCGGCTGGGGTGGCGCTACCGACTCGCTGTGGGCGGCCTCGATGGTGCCCATGCTCGCCACCGGCGAGATGGCGCACACGGTGCCGGCACTGGCCGCGCGGGTGCGGGCCGCGCCCGACCTGGCCGCCGGCTGGCGCAGTGCCCACGGCCGCCCGCCAGGCCACGAACTCCCGGCTGACGACGAGGCCGTGGTGGTGGGACTGGCCAAGGCGCTGGCGGCCTGGCA
>JBKDQY010000030.1:0-7933 GCA_046341655.1 Betaproteobacteria bacterium
CGCGCGAAGCGCTCGAAGTCGATGCGCAGGCTGTAGGCGCTGGCGCCGGCGATGATGAGCTTCGGCCGGTGCTCGTGCGCCAGGCGCTCCATCGCGTCGTAGTCGATGGCCTCGTTCGCGTCGAGCCCGTAGCTGACCACCTTGAACCACTTGCCGCTCATGTTGAGCGGCATGCCGTGCGTGAGGTGGCCGCCTTCGGCCAGGCTCATGCCCATGATGGTGTCGCCGGGCTGCAGCAGGCCGAAGAACACCGCCTGGTTGGCCTGGCTGCCGGAATTGGCCTGCACGTTGGCGAAATTCGCGCCGAACAGCTGCTTCAGCCGCTCGATGGCCAGCGTCTCGACGACGTCAACATGCTCGCAGCCGCCGTAGTAGCGCTTGCCCGGGTAGCCCTCGGCGTACTTGTTGGTGAGCTGGCTGCCCTGCGCGGCCATCACCGCCGGGCTGGTGTAGTTCTCGCTCGCGATGAGCTCGATGTGCTCTTCCTGGCGGCGGTTCTCGGCCAGCACGGCGGCCCAGACCTCGGGGTCGACGGCGGCAAGGGTGGACTTGGAACGGTCGAACATGGCAGTCCTCTTCGGGATGAAGGGCCGACGGGTGCTCGCCAGGGCCCGGTTTGAACGGGGTGCGCGGCACGGCCGAGGGCTGCCCAGGCGAACGGCAAACGCCGGCCGGGCATTGGGCGCCGGGCCGGCCTGCGCTTCCTGGTGGTCGTCCACCTCGGGGCCGGGCGGCCCCTATCGCCAGTCGCGCAGGGCGCCAGTGTAGCGCCGGGGGTCAGCGCACCAGCGCGACGCGCTCGACGCGGCCCGCGGGCACCGAGGCCGGCGCGGCCGTGGGCCTGGGCTGGGCAGCCGGTGCGGCGTCGAGCGGGCCGGCCACCGCGTCGCGCGCGCCCGGCGCCGGGGTGGTGGCGGCGTTCACCGGCACGGGCCGCCCTTCGGCCACGTTGCGCATGTGGGCCTGCTCGGCCAGCACACGGGCCGCGTAGCCGCCGTCGCCGTCCAGCAGGGCCGCACCCACGTAGGCGCGCAGGCCTTCGGCCACGCTGCCCGCCCGCGCGATGCACTCGCGCAGCACCTGCACGCCGACGCGCAGGTTGGTGATGGGGTCGAAGGTGGCGTGGGTGCCGCCGAAGGGCTCGAACTTCTCGTCGTGGACGCGCGTCATCACCTGCATCAGGCCCTGCGCCCCCATCGGGCTCTGCGCGAACGGGTTGAAGCTGGACTCGATGGCGACGATGGCCAGGATCAGCGTCGGGTCCAGCCGCGCGCGCTCGCCCAGCGCCCAGGCCTCGCGCACCAGCGCGCCCACGGGCTCGGGGGCCACCTTGTAGCGGCGCGCGATCCATTGCGTGAGCGCCTGCTGCTCGCGCGCCAGCGCCTTGGGGTCCATCGCGGTGGCGCGGGCCACGGCCCCGGGCTCCTCGAGGTTGGCCAGGATGTTGCCGCTGGCCAGCTCGCGGGCCTCGTGGCGGTCCTGCAGCCAGCGCAGGGCCGATTGCTCGAACTGGTGGCGCAGGTCGGGGCGGCCTGCGCCGAAGGCCAGCACGACCAGCGCCAGCAGGCCGACCACGGCCAGCGTGTTGTGGCTGACCGCCAGCAGGCCGCGGCCGACGTCGCCAGCGAACACCGCCGTCGACCGCAGCGTCGCGCGCCAGGCCTGGCGCAGCATCTCGTGGGCTCGCATCGTCATCACTCTCCCGGTGTGCCGCGGGGTTGGCCCGCGGGCGGCAGCCGGCGCACGGTGCGCGCTGCCCATAATCGTTCGGCGAAGGGCCCGGCTGGGTGTGGCGGGCGCGGCTGTCGCGGACTGGGTTCCCCACGGAAGGCAGCGGTTGCTGCGGGAAAACCCGTAACTCGAAGTCGGCGCGGACTCTAACAAGCGCTAAATACCAGGTCAAGAATATGAAGCGCTCACTACAGAACTTTGACTCATGAAGTACGCCGATCTCCGGGACTTCATGGCCCAGCTCGAAGCGATGGGCGAGCTCAGGACGCTGCGCGAACCCGTGTCGCCTCACCTCGAACTCACCGCCATCGGCGACAGGCTCCTGCGATCCGGCGGCCCGGCCCTGCTGTGCACCGCGCCCGCCGGCCACGAGATGCCCTGCCTCATCAACCTGTTCGGCACCCCCCGACGGGTGGCGCTGGGCATGGGCGCCTCCGAAGTGTCGGAACTGCGCGACGTCGGCACGCTGCTCGCCAGCCTGAAGGAGCCCGAGCCGCCCAAGGGCCTGAAGGACGCCAGCAGGCTGCTGCAGATGGGCAAGGCGCTGTGGGACATGAAGCCCGCCACGGTGCGCCGCGCCGCCTGCCAGGAGGTGGTGATCGAAGGCGACGAGGTCGACCTCGGCCGCCTGCCGGTGCAGACCTGCTGGCCGGGCGACGCCGGGCCGCTCATCACCTGGGGCCTGGTGGTCACGCGCGGGCCGCAGGGCGTGGCGCAGCCGCGGCAGCGCCAGAACCTGGGCATCTACCGGCAGCAGGTGATCGGGCGCCGCGAAGTCATCATGCGCTGGCTCGCCCACCGCGGCGGCGCGCTCGATTTCCGCGAGTTCGCGCGCGCCAACCCCGGGCGGCCGTTCCCCATTGCGGTGGCCTTGGGCGCCGACCCGGCCACCATCCTGGGCGCCGTGACCCCGGTGCCCGACACGCTGTCGGAGTACCAGTTCGCCGGCCTGCTGCGCGGCGGCCGCACCGAGGTGGTGGACAGCGGCGTCGGCGAGGGCGACCGCCGCCTGCAGGTGCCGGCCAGCGCCGAGATCGTGCTCGAGGGCCACATCCCGCCCGCCGAGCCCGGCTACGGGGGCGAGAGCGAGCGCGGCGTGAAGCTCAAGGAGATCGGCGGCTACCTGCACGCGCTGGAGGGCCCCTTCGGCGACCACACCGGCTACTACAACGAGCAGGACTGGTTCCCGGTGTTCCGCATCCAGCGCCTGACGCACCGGCGCGACCCCGTCTACCACTCCACGCACACCGGCAAGCCGCCCGACGAGCCGGCCGTGCTGGGCGTGGCGCTGAACGAGGTCTTCGTGCCCATCCTGCGCAAGCAGTTCCCGGAGATCGTCGACTTCTACCTGCCGCCCGAGGGCTGCAGCTACCGCATGGCGATCATCTCCATCCGCAAGGCCTACCCCGGCCACGCCAAGCGAGTGATGTTCGGCCTGTGGAGCTTCCTGCGGCAGTTCATGTACACGAAGTTCATCGTCGTGACCGACGACGACGTCGACATTCGCAACTGGCAGGAGGTGATCTGGGCCATCACCACGCGCATGGATCCCGTGCGCGACACCACGCTGGTGGAGCACACGCCGATCGACTACCTGGACTTCGCCTCGCCCGTCAGCGGCCTGGGCGGCAAGATGGGGCTGGACGCCACCAACAAGTGGCCCGGCGAGACCAGCCGCGAGTGGGGCCGCACCATCGCGATGGACGCCGCCGTCAGCGCGCGCGCCGAGGCGCTGGTGCGCGGGTTGATGGCAGGCCCCGCGCCGGGGCCATGACGACGACGAACCAGGGAGCGCGCGTGTTTGCCTTCTTCGAACGGCTGGTGGATCCGTATCCGCCGCAGCCTCCGGCCGATCCGCCCCGGAGCTTCTTCGCGTTCCTGTGGGCCTGCACGAAGGGTGCGCGGCCGTTCCTGCTGCTGGTGACGCTGTTCACGGCCGCCATCGGCGCCTTCGAGGCGCTGCTGTTCAGCATGATGGCCCACGTGGTGGACCTGCTGGGCAAGACACCCCCGGCCGAACTGTGGCAGCGGCACGGCCCGCTGCTGGCCGTGCTGGGCGGCGTGCTGGGCCTGAGCATCGTGTTCGCGGCGCTGCAGGCGCTGTTCAAGTACCAGGGCATCTTCGGCAACTTCCCGATGCGCCTGCGCTGGAACTTCCACCGCCTGATGCTCGCGCAGAGCATGGGCTTCTACCAGGACGAGTTCGCGGGGCGCATCAGCACGAAGGTGATGCAGACGGCGCTGGCGGTGCGCGACACCTGGCTGATCTTCGCCGACATCCTGGTCTACGTGGTCATCTACTTCGCCACCATGGTGGGCGTGATGGCCGCCTTCGATGCCTGGCTGATGGCGCCGTTCCTGGGCTGGCTGGTGCTGTACGGGGCCACGCTGTGGTACTTCGTGCCGCGGCTGGGCCGCGTGGCCGAGAAGCAGGCCGACGCGCGCTCGCTGATGACGGGCCGCATCACCGACGCCTACACCAACATCGCCACCGTCAAGCTGTTCTCGCACGCGCAGCGCGAGAGCCACTTCGCGCGCGGCGCCATGCAGGAGTTCCTGGGCACGGTGAACGCGCAGATGCGGCTGGTGACGGCCTTCGAGACCGTGAACCAGCTGCTGTCGGTGCTGCTGATCGCGTCGATCACGGTGGTGGCGCTGTGGCTGTGGGCCGGCTCGGTGGTGGGGGTGGGCGCGGTGGCGGCGGCCACGGCCATGGCCTTCCGGCTCAACGGCATCTCGCACTGGGTGATGTGGGAGATGGCGACCCTGTTCGAGCACATCGGCACCGTGCAGGACGGCATGGCCACGCTGTCGCGGCCGCGCGCCGTGGTCGACCGCCCCGACGCGGTGGCGCTGGAGGTCACGCGCGGCGAGGTGCGCTTCGAGAACGTGGGCTTCTCGTACGGCAACGGCCGCAAGGTCATCGAGGGGCTGGACCTCGTCATCCAGCCCGGCGAGAAGATCGGCCTGGTGGGCCGCTCGGGCGCCGGCAAGAGCACGGTGGTGAACCTGCTGCTGCGCCTGTACGACCTGCAGGAGGGCCGCGTGCTCATCGACGGCCAGGACATCGCCGGCGTCACCCAGGACAGCCTGCGCCGCCAGGTGGGCATGGTCACGCAGGACACCTCGCTGCTGCACCGCTCGGTGCGCGAGAACATCGTCTACGGCCGCCCCGAGGCCACCGAGGCCGAGATGCGGCGCGCCGCCGAGCGCGCCGAGGCGGCCGACTTCATCGACGGCCTGACCGACCCCAAGGGCCGCAGCGGCTACGACGCCCACGTGGGCGAGCGCGGAGTCAAGCTGAGCGGCGGCCAGCGCCAGCGCATCGCCATCGCGCGGGTGATGCTGAAGGACGCGCCCATCCTGCTGCTCGACGAGGCCACGAGCGCACTCGACAGCGAGGTCGAGACCGCCATCCAGCAGAGCTTGTACCGCCTGATGGAGGGCAAGACGGTGGTGGCGATCGCGCACCGGCTGTCCACCATCGCCGCCATGGACCGGCTGGTCGTGATGGACAAGGGGCGCATCGTGGAAGTGGGCGACCACAAGAGCCTGCTGGCCGCAGGCGGCATCTACGCGCGCCTGTGGGCGCACCAGAGCGGCGGCTTCCTGGCCGAGGAACTCGACGACGAGGAAGCGCCGCCGGCCCCGGCCCTGGCGGCGTAAGGGCGCCGGGCGCGGCTCAGCGGCGCTCGAGGTCGGCGCTGGGCTGAGACGTCAGCACCGTCGGCGAGGTCTCGAGCCAGCGTGGGTCGGCGCCGGGCTGTTGCAGTCGGTGCAGCACCTGCGCGAGCGCGGCCCGGCGGGCCTCGGGGTCGGCGACGGCTCCGGCGGGTCCGCGATCGCCTTGCAACTCGTCGACGTCGAGGTCCACCCTCACGGCACCGGGCTGCGACGGCGGCGGCGGGAGCGCGCGCCGCGCGCCCTGGCGCAGGAGTTCCACCAGCGTGACCAGCACCGAAGCCGCCAGCAGTGCGGCCAGTCCCCAGCCGAGCGTCAACCAAAAGCCTTGCATGGTGCGTCTATCGGCAGCTCCGCCGTGCAGCTTGAGGCAGGCGGGCCGACAATCCACCGTTTGCCTTCGTCGCCAGACCGGCCCCTTCCCCCGTGAGCTCCACGCTGCTCGACCGTCCCGACGCGCCATCGCCAGCCCCTGCCCACCCGGTGGCCAAGGCCCTGACGGCCTGGAAACCGTTCTGGGCCAGGCGCTTCGGCCGTGCGCCCTTCCTGCCCATGAGCCGCCCCGAGATGGAGCGCCTGGGCTGGGACAGCTGCGACATCGTCATCGTCACAGGCGACGCCTACGTCGACCACCCCAGCTTCGGCATGGCCGTCATCGGCCGCGTTCTCGAGGCACAGGGCTTCCGCGTCGGCATCATCGCGCAGCCCGACTGGCAGAGCGCCGAGCCCTTCAAGGCGTTGGGCCGGCCCAACCTGTTCTTCGGCGTGGCCGCCGGGAACATGGATTCGATGATCAACCGCTACACGGCCGACCGCAAGATCCGCAGCGACGACGCCTACACGCCCGGAGGCGCGGGCGGTCGCCGGCCCGACCGAGCCACGCTGGTGTACACGCAGCGCTGCAAGGAGGCCTGGCCCGAGGTGCCGGTGGTCATCGGCGGCATCGAGGCCAGCCTGCGCCGCATCGCGCACTACGACTACTGGCAGGACAAGGTGCGCCGCAGCATCCTGGTCGACAGCAAGGCCGACCTGCTGCTGTACGGCAACGCCGAGCGCGCGGTGGTGGAGGTGGCGCACCGGCTGGCGCGCCGCGAGCCCATCCACCAGATGACCGACATCCGCGGCACGGCCTTCATGCGACGCACCGACGCCGACAGCGCCGCGCGCTTCGCCGGCTGGTACGAGCTCGACTCCACCGAGGTCGACCGCCCGGGCCGCATCGATGCCCACATCAACCCCTACCTCACCACCATCGAGGCCGCGGCCGAGCAGGGCCAGGCCTGCGCCAAGGACGAGGGCGCGGCCGCGCCGGCCGTGCCGGCGCAGGCCGTGGTGGCCATGCCCGCCAGCCGCAAGGCCAGCGGCGCACTGGCCTTGCCGCCACGCGAGCGCACCGTGATCCGCCTGCCGGCCTATGAGCAGGTGAAGTCCGACCCGGTGCTGTACGCGCACGCCAACCGCGTGCTGCACCTGGAAACCAACCCCGGCAACGCCCGCGCCCTGGTGCAGGCCCACGGCGACCGCGACCTCTGGCTGAACCCGCCGCCCATCCCGCTGACGACGGCCGAGATGGACTGGGTGTTCGACCTCGAGTACGCCCGCTCGCCGCACCCGGCCTATGCCGATGCCGATGGTCGCCACGACGGGCCGACCAAGATCCCGGCCTGGGAGATGATCCGCTTCAGCGTGAACATCATGCGCGGCTGCTTCGGCGGCTGCACCTTCTGCTCTATCACCGAGCACGAGGGCCGCATCATCCAGAGCCGCAGCGAGGACTCGATCGTGCGCGAGATCGAGGCCATCCGCGACAAGGTCGAGGGCTTCACCGGCGTCGTGTCCGACCTGGGGGGCCCCACGGCCAACATGTGGCGCATCGGCTGCAAGAGCCCCGAGATCGAGGCCGCCTGCCGCAAGCCCAGCTGCGTCTATCCCGGCATCTGCCCGAACCTCAACACCGACCACGGCCCGCTCATCAGGCTGTATCGCCGCGCGCGGCAGTTGAAGGGCATCAAGAAGATCCTGATCGGCAGCGGCCTGCGCTACGACCTGGCGGTGCAGAGCCCCGAGTACGTGAAGGAGCTGGTCACGCACCACGTGGGCGGCTACCTCAAGATCGCGCCCGAGCACACCGAGGGCGGCCCGCTGTCGAAGATGATGAAGCCCGGCATCGGCACCTACGACCGCTTCAAGAAGCTGTTCGACGAGGCCAGCGCCGCGGCGGGCAAGAAGCAGTACCTGATCCCGTACTTCATCGCCGCGCACCCGGGCACCAGCGACGAGGACATGATGAACCTGGCGCTCTGGCTCAAGCGCAACGGCTTCAAGGCCGACCAGGTGCAGACCTTCTATCCCAGCCCCATGGCCACGGCGACGGCCATGTACCACACCAACCTCAACCCGCTGAAGGGCATCAGCCGCGACGTACGGCGCGCCGAGCGCGTGGACATCGTGCGCGGCGAGCGCCGCCGCCGCCTGCACAAGGCCTTCCTGCGCTGGCACGACCCCGCCAACTGGCCGCTGC
>JBKDQY010000031.1:0-9639 GCA_046341655.1 Betaproteobacteria bacterium
GAGGCTGTTGGAGAAGCCCCAGGCCGGGGCCTCCTCGCCGGCGCTCGCGCGGCCGGTGTAGAGCCACTCGCGGGCGCGGCCCTGGCCCACGCTGCGCGGCAGCATCGCGCAGGCACCCATGTCGCAGCCGGCCAGGCCCACGCGGGTGAACAGGAACGCGGTCTGGCTGCGCGCGGTGCCCAGGCGCAGGTCGGAGGCCATGGCCAGGATGGCGCCGGCGCCGGCGCACACGCCGTCCACCGCCGCCACGATGGGCTGCGGGCAGTGGCGCATGGCCTTGACCAGCTCGCCGGTCATGCGCGTGAACATCAGCAGCTCCGGCGCCTTCAGCCGCAGCAGCGGGCCGATGATCTCGTGCACGTCGCCGCCGCTGCAGAAGTTGCCGCCCGCGCCCTGCAGCAGCACCGCGTGCACGTCGGTGGCGTGGCGCAGGCGGTGGAACAGGTCGCGCAGCTCGGCGTAGCTGGCAAAGGTGAGCGGGTTCTTGCGCTCGGGACGGTCGAGCGTGACGGTGGCCACGCCGTCATCGACCTGCCAGCCGAAGTGGGTGGCGGCATGGCCTGCCATCGCCACGCGGTTGCCCGCCACCAGTTGCGGATCGACGCGGTCGTTCATCCCGTGCTCCTCGCGCGCTGGAACAGCGCCTCCAGTTGCGGCTTGCCGCTCTGGTACTGCCGCGGCCAGGCCGCGCCGCCGTAGCCGATGCGCGCGGCCTCCTGCAGCGTCCAGGCGGCGTGGGCCAGGTGCGGGCGCGCCACCGCGCAGAGGTCGGCGCGGCCGGCGCTGACGATGCTGTTGACGTGGTCGGCCTCGGTGATGGCGCCCACGGCCATGGTGGCGATGCCGGCCTCGTGGCGGATGCGGTCGGCGAAGGGCGTCTGGTACATGCGGCCGTACACCGGCTGCTGATCGGCGCTGACCTGCCCTGAGCTGCAGTCGATGAGGTCGGCCCCGGCGGCCTTGAAGGCGCGCGCGATGGCCACCGCGTCGGCCGGCGTGATGCCGCCCTCGACCCAGTCGTGCGCGCTGATGCGCACGCTCATCGGCTTGTCGGCCGGCCAGGCCGCGCGCATGGCCGCGAACACCTCCAGCGGGTAGCGCAGCCGGTGTTCGAGCGGGCCGCCCCAGTCGTCGTCGCGGTGGTTGGTGAGCGGCGAGATGAAGGCCGACAGCAGGTAGCCGTGGGCGGCGTGCAGCTCCAGCCAGTCGAAGCCGGCCTCGGCGGCCAGCCGCGTGCTGCGCACGAAGTCGTCGCGCACGCGGTCCATGTCGGCGCGCGTCATCGCGTGCGGCACCGCGCCGTCGGGCAGGTAGGGGCGGGCGCTGGGGGCGATGAGCGGCCAGTTGCCCTCGGCCAGCGGCCGGTCGGCGCCGGTGTGCTGCCAGGGCGCGTTCGTGCTGCCCTTGGGGCCGGCGTGGCCGAGCTGAATGCCGATCTTCGCCGGGCTCTCGCGGTGCACGAAGGCCACGATGCGCGCCCAGGCGTCGCGCTGTTCGGCGTTCCAAAGCCCGGGGCAGCCGGGCGTGATGCGGGCGTCGGCGCTGGGGCAGGTCATCTCCGTCAGCACCAGGGCCGCGCCGCCCAGGGCGCGCGCGCCCAGGTGCACGAGGTGAAACTCGCCCGGCACGCCGTCGGTGCAGCTGTACTGCGCCATCGGGCTCACCACCACGCGGTTGGCCAGCGTCAGGCCGCGCAGCGTGAAGGGGGTGAACATGGGGGGTGGTGGCGGGGCTTCGACAGGCTCAGCCCGAACGGAGCTTTCTGCGGCCCGAATGGTGCGTTCTGCAGCTCGAACGGGGTCTCTTGCAGCCCGACCGGAGGTGCTTGCAGCCTGAACGGAGTCCTCGTGCTCGCGTTCTGCCCCCTCCGTTCGCGCTGAGCCCGTCGAAGCGCGTTCCGCGAACCAGCGCTCGAAGCCTTCGAGCCAGGCCCGATCGCGCAGCCGCAGGTTCTCGTGGCCGATGCGCTGGCTGCGCGTGAGCAGGCTGTACATGAACTGCTCGGGCTCCAGCGTGTCGCAGTAGCGTTCGCCGCAGATCTCGAACCACTCCATCGCGTTCCAGGCCGCGTTCTGCAGGCGCAGCACCTCCACGGCGCGTAGCGCCTGGTACTCGGCCAGCACCTCGCCGATGAACTCCGGCGCGTGGCCCCGCCGCGTGAACTGGCTCGTCAGCTCGATGGCGTCCTCCAGCGCCAGCTTGGTGCCCGAGCCGATGGCGAAGTGCGCGGTGTGCACGGCATCGCCCATCAGCACCAGGTGCTGGCGGCCGCCGTGGGCAGGCGTCTTCAGCCACCACTGACGGCACTTCACCTGCTGGAAGTTCAGCCACGCGCTGCCGCGCTGGTGCCGGGCGTTGCTCAGCAGCCTCGCGCCGCCGAGGTCGTGCGCGAAGAGGCGCTCGCAGAAGGCGATGCTCTCCTCCGTCGTGGCGGCATCGAGGCCATGGGCGCGCCACACGGTCTCGGGGCACTCGACGATGTAGGTGCTGGTCTCGGCGTCGAACTGGTAGATGTGGGCCTGGAACCAGCCGTGCGCCGTCTTCTCGAAGACGAAGGTGAAGGGCTCGTAGCGCTTCTTCGTGCCCAGCCAGATGTAGCGGTTGGGCCGGGTCACGATCTGCGGCTCGAAGACGCTCGCGTACTTGCCGCGGATGCGCGAGTGGATGCCGTCGCTGGCGACGATCAGGTCGGCGTCCGGCCAGGCGGACTCGTCCTCGGCCTCGGTCTCGAACACCAGCCGCACGCCCACGGCCTCGCAGCGCGACTGCAGGATGTTCAGCAGCTTCTTGCGCCCGATGCCCACGAAGCCGTGGCCGCCCGAGCGGATCGTGCGGCCCTTGAACTGCAGCTCGATGTCGTCCCAGTGCGCGAAGCCGGCCTCGATGGCGTCGGCGGTGGCGGGGTCGGCTGCGCGCAGGTTCTCCAGCGTGGCGTCGGAGAACACCACGCCCCAGCCGAAGGTGTCGTAGGGGCGGTTGCGCTCCACCACCGTGATGTCGTGCGCCGGGTGGGCCTGCTTCATCAGCAGTCCGAAGGCCAGGCCCGCCGGGCCGCCGCCGATGCAGACGATCTTCATGCGCGTCGTGCCGGAGCCGGCGGGGCTCAGCGGTTGACGTCGACCACCAGCCGCCCGCGCACGCGGCCGGCCAGGATCTCGGGGCCCGCGGCCAGGGCGCCTTCGAGCGTGGTCTCGGTGGTCAGCGCGTCGAGCCGGGCGAGGTCGAGGTCGCGCGCCAGCCGCGCCCAGGCCTCGGCACGGCGCGCCATGGGCGCCATCACGCTGTCGATGCCGTACAGGGCGATGCCGCGCAGGATGAACGGCGCCACGCTGCCGGGGAAGTCCATGCCCTGGGCCAGCCCGCAGGCGGCGACCGCGCCGCCGTAGCGCGTGGTGGCACAGGCGTTGGCCAGGGTGTGGCTGCCGACGGAATCGACCACGCCCGCCCAGCGCTCCTTGCCCAGCGGTTTGCCGGGCGACGACAGCTCGGCGCGGTCGATCACCTCGGCCGCGCCCAGGCCCTTCAGGAACCCGGCCTCCGCCGTGCGGCCGGTGCTGGCCACCACGCGATGGCCCAGCTTCGCCAGCAGCGCCACGGCGACGCTGCCCACGCCGCCGGCCGCCCCCGTGACGAGCACGTCGCCGCTGCCCGGCGCGACGCCGTGCTTCTCGAGCGCCAGCACGCACAGCATCGCGGTGTAGCCGGCGGTGCCGATGGCCATGGCCTGCCGCAGGCTCAGGCCCTGCGGCACGGGCAGCAGCCAGTCGGCCTTGACGCGCGCCTTCTGGGCCAGGCCGCCGGAGTGGGTCTCGCCCACGCCCCAGCCGTTGAGCAGCACGGCGTCGCCGGGCTTGAAGCGCGGGTCGCTGCTCTCGCTGACGGTGCCGGCGAAGTCGATGCCGGCGTGCAGCGGGAACTTGCGCACCACCGGGCTCTTCCCGGTGATGGCCAGGCCGTCCTTGTAGTTGACGGTGCTCCAGGCGACGTCGACGGTGACTCCGCCGTCCACCAGCGGCAGGCTGTCGTCGCCGACCGACTTGACGCCGGCGCGGTAGCCGGCGTCGTCCTTCTCGATGACCAGGGCTCTGAACATGGATCGCACGGGGTGAAATGAGGCGGGCCGGCAGTGTGACACGCCGGACGGGCGCACAATCCCCGGCATGGCCCTGTCACCGAGGCGACCGCGATCGTGGTGGATGGCGCTGGCACCCGCGCTGCTGGCCGGCTGCGCGCTGCCGCCCCCGCTGCCGGGCACGGCCGAGGCCGACCTGCGCCGCCAGTGGGGCCAGCCGACCGACAGCCACGTCCTGCCGGGTGGCGGCACGCGCCTGGAGTACGCCACCGGCCCCTACGGCCGCACCACCTGGATGGTGGACCTCGGCGCCGATGGCCGCGTGCAGCGGGCACGCCAGGTGCTGTCGCCCGAGGCCTTGTTCGCACTGCCGGCCGGCGCGCTGGACCGGGCCGGCCTGCGCCGCGAACTGGGCCGCCCGGCCGACGTGCAGGGCGTGCACGGTGGCGGCGAGACCTGGTACTGGCGCTTCGAGACCAACGACTGCCTGTGGCTGGCCGCCTCGCTGGACCGCGACGGCCGCTACACCGGCGGCGCGCTGCTGCCCGACCCGGCCTGCGACGCCCGGTCGGACGGTTTCGACTGAAGGCCCGGCGCCCGTCGGCAGGCGGAATCAGCCCGCCGTCTTGTCCGCGGCCGCTGCGCCCTCGGCATCGGGCGCCTTCGTATGCTTGATCAGCAGCTGGGCGGCGATGATGCCGATCTCGTACAGCACGCACATCGGGATGGCCAGTGCCAGCTGCGAGATCACGTCGGGCGGCGTCACCACCGCGGCCACGATGAAGGCGCCGACGATGAAGTAGCCGCGGAACTTGCGCAGCTGCTCGACGGTGACGACGCCGATGCGCGCCAGCACGATCACGGCGATGGGCACCTCGAAGGCGATGCCGAACACCAGGAACAGCGTCAGCACGAAGCCGAAGTACTGCTCGATGTCCGGCGCCGCCGTGATGCTCGCCGGCGCGAAGGCCTGGATGAACTGGCTCATGCCCGGGATCACCAGGAAGTAGCAGAACGCAACCCCGGCCACGAACAGGATGGTGCTGCTCACCACCAGCGGCAGCACCAGCTTCTTCTCGTGCGAGTACAGCCCGGGCGCGACGAAGGCCCACACCTGGTACAGCACCAGCGGCAGGGCCAGCATGAAGGCCGCCGCCAGCGTGATCTTCAGCGGCACCAGGATGGGCGAGATCACGTTGGTGGCGATCAGCGTCGCGCCCTTGGGCAGGTGCGCCACCAGCGGCGCGGCCAGCAGGTCGTACAGGCCCGCGGGGCCCGGCCACAGCGCCAGCGCCGCGAAGGCGACGACCACCGCGATCAGCGCCCGCACCAGGCGGTCGCGAAGCTCGATCAGGTGCGAGACGAAGGGCGCCTCGGTGCCTTCGAGCTCGTCCTTCTTGTCGGGGGAGCCGGCCATGCGGTGGGCGCCTTCAGCGCAGCTTGATGCCCGGCGGGCGGTAGCGCGCCACGCGCGCCGCACCCGACTGCGTGTGCGTGCGCACGCCGTGGCGCTTCTTGTACCACTGCGGCGTGGCGCCGCGCTTCAGGCGCCAGTTCTTCCGGGGGTGCCGGTACTCGGGGGGCGGCGGCTGGTAGCCCAGGCTGCCGGCGTCGCCTGTGTCGGTGCCGCTGCCGTCCAGACCGGCCGTGGCGGACTTCCAGTCGCTCTCGAAGGCGCTGGCGGCGGAGTTGACCTCGGTGCGCACGGTGCTTTCCACGTCGCGCGCGGCGGTCTCGAACTCCGTCTTCATCTTCTTGAGCTCGTCGAGCTCGATGGAGCGGTTGACCTCCGCCTTCACGTCGGCCACGTAGCGCTGCGCCTTGCCCAGCAGATGGCCCACCGTGCGGGCCACCTTGGGCAGTTTCTCGGGGCCGATGACGATCAGCGCCACGGCGCCGATCAGGGCCAGCTTGTCGAAACCGAAGTCGATCATGCGAGGAGGCGTCGCGCCGGGCTTGGGGCGCGGCCGCCGCGGATCAGGACTTCGTCTTGGCCTCGACGTCGACGGTGTCGGCGTTCGAGCGCTGCGCGGTGCCGGTGACCTGCTGCTGCGGCGGCGTGGCCTCGGCGGTGCCCTCGCCGCCGGACTTCATGCCGTCCTTGAAGCCCTTGACGGCGCCGCCGAGGTCGGCGCCGATGTTCTTGAGCTTCTTCGTGCCGAAGATCAGCACGACGACCAGCAGCACGATGAGCCAGTGCCAGATGCTGAAGGAACCCATGGTCTTGCTCCTGCAAAAGCGGAATCCGCGATTCTACGAGCCGGGTGTGACGGCCGCCCCGGCTTCAGCCTTTCGCCCACGGGCGCGGTCCGCCCATCACGTGCATGTGGAGGTGGTAGACCTCCTGGCCGCCGTCGCGCCCGGTGTTGACGACGGTGCGGAAGCCGTTGGTCACGCCCAGCTCCCGCATCAGGCGCGGCGCCAGGCCCAGCATGCGGCCGAGCAGCGCCTCGTGCTCGGGGCCCACGTCGGCCAGCGTGGCGACGTGCTGCTTGGGGATGACCAGCACGTGCACCGGCGCCCAGGGGTTGATGTCGTGGAAGGCGAGCAGCTCGTCGTCTTCATAGGCCTTGCGGCTGGGGATCTGCCCGGCGACGATCTTGCAGAAGATGCAGTTCGGGTCGGCGTTCATCGGGCGGCTTTCATCGCGGCATGGGCCGGCGGTTGTTGAGATTCATCCAGCCGCGCACCACGCGGTACAGGAACCAGATCGAGATCAGCCCCCAGGCGATCCAGCCCGGGACGATGAACAGCAGCCACAGCGGGATGGTCACGACGTACAGCACGGCGGCCCAGACGACGCTGCGCACGCGCCACGAGAAGTGGCTCTCCTGCCAGCTGCCCTCGGCCTCGCCCTTCTTGACGAGGTCGAGGATGAAGGCCACCAGCAGCAGCAGGATGCTCGCCTGCGTGCCCGGCAGCACGGCCGTGACCGCGACGATGGTGTGCAGCAGGTAGCTGATGTGCCCCACCGTCATCAGCGAACTCTCGCGCTCGGGGCTCAGCACCACCTGCGGGGCTGGCAGGGTCATGGCTCACCTCCTTCACGGGCCGCGGCCTTGCGCGCGGCGAACTCTTCCAGGCCGGACAGCCCCTCGCGCCGCTCGAGCTCGGCCAGCACCTCGGCCGGCTTCAGGCCGAAGGCCTCGAGCGCCACCAGCGCGTGGAACCACAGGTCGGCGGCCTCGGCCACGATGCGCGCGCGGTCGCCGTCCTTGGCGGCCATCACCAGCTCGGTGGCTTCCTCGCCGATCTTCTTCAAGATGGTGTCGGTGCCCTTGGAAAACAAGCGCGCGACGTAGCTGGTGTCGGGCGTGCCGGCGGCGCGGCGCTGCGCGATGACCTCGGCGAGCCGGGCCAGGGTGTCGTTGCCGGAGCTCATTTCCTGTAGACGGTGGCGGGGTCCACCAGCACCGGTTCGACGCTGTGCCACTGGCCGTCTGGCCCGAGCTGGCGGTAGAAGCAGCTGTGGCGGCCGGTGTGGCAGGCCACGCCGGGGTCGTGCCCGAGCTGCGTGACCTGCAGCAGGATGACGTCCTTGTCGCAGTCCATGCGGATCTCGTGCACCTTCTGCACGTGGCCGGACTCCTCGCCCTTGTGCCACAGCCGCCCGCGCGAGCGGCTCCAGTAGACCGCCCGGCCGCTGGCCTGGGTGGCGGCCAGCGCCTCGCGGTTCATCCACGCGAGCATCAGCACGTCGCCGGTGCCGCGCTCCTGGGCGATGACGGGCACGAGCCCGCTCGCGTCCCACTTGACCTTGTCGAGCCAGTCCATGATGGGCCGCAGTCTAGCTGTCGCGCGCGTGGGGCGGGGTGTCGTGGGTCGGCCCGGCGAAGCCGCGCTCGGCCGCCAGCCACCCGAGTACGGGGACGGTGCCGGGCAGCACGGGCCGAACGGCCACGGGCAACTGCTGCCAGGCCATGGCCTGGCCCTCGCGCATCTGCAGCTCGCCCGTCCAGGCGAAGACCTTGCAGAAGCGCAGGCGGACGAGGGCGTGCGGGTAGTCGAACAGCTGCTCCCGCCAGGGCTCGGCCGCGCCGATGGCGATGCCCAGCTCCTCGTGCAGCTCGCGGGCCAGGGCCTGCTGCAGCGTCTCGCCGGGCTCGATCTTGCCGCCCGGGAACTCCCAGCAGCCCGCGTAAAACTTGCCCGGCGGGCGGCTGGTCAGCAGGAAGGCGCCGTCGCCGCGGATGAGCACGCCCACCGCCACGTCGACGGGGCGGCGATCCCCGGAGCGCGTGGCTTCCGGCGGGGCTGCCTCAGCCATGCCGGGCGCTGTAGTCGCGCGCGAACTGCTGCGCCACCCGCCCGCTGCGGCTGCCGCGCTCCAGCGCCCACACCAGGCTCTCGGCGCGCGCCGCGTCCACGGCGGCCTCGGGCAGGCCGAAGGCGCGCAGCCACTGCGCCACGATGGCCAGGTACTCCTGCTGGCTGAAGGGGTAGAAGCTGATCCACAGCCCGAAGCGCTCCGACAGGGAGATCTTCTCCTCCACCACCTCGCCCGGGTGCACCTCGCCGTCCTCGGTGTGCTGGTAGCTGAGGTTCTCCTTGAGGTACTCGGGCAGCAGGTGGCGGCGGTTGCTGGTGGCCACGATCAGCAGGTTGTCGCCCGCGGCGGCCACGCTGCCGTCGAGCACGCTCTTAAGCGCCTTGTAGCCGGGCTCGCCCTCGTCGAAGCTGAGGTCGTCGCAGAACACGACGAAGCGCTCGGGCCGGCCGTCCACCAGGTCGACGAGGTCGGGCAGGTCCACCAGGTCGGCCTTGTCGACCTCGATCAGGCGCAGCCCGCGCGGTGCGTACTCGTTGAGGCAGGCCTTCACCAGGCTGCTCTTGCCGGTGCCGCGGGCGCCGGTGAGCAGCACGTTGTTGGCGCGCCGTCCGGCCACGAACTGCTCGGTGTTGCGCACCAGCCGTTCCTTCTGCGCGTCGATCTCCTTCAGGTCGGCCAGGCGGATGCCGCCCACGTGGCGCACGGGCTCCAGCACCGGCCCGCGGCCGCGGCGGCGGTAGCGCCAGGCGATGGCGGCGTTCCAGTCGGGCGCGGCCGCGGCGTGCGGCAGCACCTGTTCCAGGCGTGTGATCAGGCCTTCGGCGCGCGCGATCAGCGCCGCGACGGCGGGGGGCAGGTCGTCGGTCATGGGGCCGGCAGTCTAAGCCGCGGGCGGCAGGGCCACGACGGCGTCGGCCGTGCAGGCGAAGACGCGGTCGGCCGGCCCGCGCGGCAGCACGTGGCTGCCGGTGAACTCGCCGAAGGCCGGCAGCACGCCCCCCGCGGGGCCGAAGTGGAAGCAGGGCCGGCGCAGCCGCGGGTGGGCCCGTCCGCCCAGCACGACGGCCGGGTGCAGGTGGCCGGCCAGCACGTAGCGGCCTTGGCCGGCGTGGCCGGGCTCGGGATGGTGGGCCAGCGCCAGGCCGTCCAGGCCGGGGGGAGACCAGGGCTCGTCGACGCAGGTCACGCCCCAGTCGGCCGGGGGGTCGCCGGCGTCGCCGTCGTGGTTGCCGCGCACCAGCGTCAGTTCGAGCGCCGGGTGGCGGCCGCGCCAGGCTGCCACCGCCGCCAGCGTGGC
>JBKDQY010000032.1:0-22007 GCA_046341655.1 Betaproteobacteria bacterium
TGGTCGGGCAGCACGCCCTTGATCACGGGCTCCTGGCGGGCCTTGCCGGCCTTGTCGCGGCGGGTGATGCCGACTTCCTCGTCGGGCTCCTCGATCATGGTGTAGCTGGCCTGCAGGCTCTCCAGCCGCGGGTCGTCGTGGCGCAGGCGCTCGAGCTTGTAGTTCGGCGTCTCGAGGTGCTTGTTCGGCACGAGCAGCACGGTCACGCGCTGCTTGAGCTCGATCTTCGTGATCTCGCTGCGCTTCTCGTTGAGCAGGAAGCTCGTCACCTCCACCGGCACCTGCACGTGCACGGCGGCGGTGTTCTCCTTCATGGCCTCTTCCTGCACCATGCGCAGGATCTGCAGCGCGCTGCTCTCGGTGTCGCGGATGTGGCCGGTGCCGTTGCAGCGCGGGCAGGTGATGTGGTTGCCCTCGGAAAGCGCCGGGCGCAGGCGCTGGCGGCTCAGTTCCAGCAGCCCGAACTTGCTGATGCTGCTGAACTGCACGCGGGCGCGGTCGTAGCGCAGCGCGTCGCGCAGGCGCTGCTCGACCTCGCGGCGGTTCTTGCTCTCCTCCATGTCGATGAAGTCGACGACGATCAGGCCGCCGAGGTCGCGCAGCCGGCACTGCCGCGCGATCTCGTCGGCGGCCTCGAGGTTGGTGCGGGTGGCGGTTTCCTCGATGTCGCCGCCGCGCGTGGCGCGCGCGGAGTTCACGTCCACCGCCACCAGGGCCTCGGTGTGGTCGATGACGATGGCGCCGCCCGAGGGCAGGTTGACGGTGCGGCTGAAGGCCGTCTCGATCTGGTGCTCGATCTGGAAGCGGCTGAACAGCGGCGCGTCGTCGCGGTAGCGCTTCACGCGGTGCGCCGACTCGGGCATCACGTGCTCCATGAACTGGCGCGCCTGTTCATAGATGTCGTCGGTGTCGATCAGGATCTCGCCGATGTCGGCCGAGAAGTAGTCGCGGATCGCGCGGATGACGAGCGTGCTCTCCTGGTAGATGAGCTCCGGCTTGTTCATGGCCTTGGCGGCGCCGTCGATGGCGTCCCAGAGCTTGAGCATGTAGTTCAGGTCCCACTGCAGCTCGGCGGCGGTGCGGCCGATGCCGGCGGTGCGGGCGATCAGGCTCATGCCCTTGGGGTACTCGAGCTGGTCGAGCGCTTCCTTGAGCTCCTCGCGCTGCTCGCCCTCGATGCGCCGGCTGACGCCTCCGCCGCGCGGGTTGTTGGGCATCAGCACCAGGTAGCGGCCGGCCAGGCTGACGAAGGTGGTCAGCGCAGCGCCCTTGTTGCCGCGCTCCTCCTTCTCGACCTGCACCAGCAGCGAATCGCCTTCCCGGACGGCCTCCTTGATGGTGGCGTCGCGGGCGCTGACGCCCTCGCGGAAGTAGTTCTTGCTGATCTCCTTGAAGGGCAGGAAGCCGTGGCGGTCCTCGCCGTAGTCGACGAAGCAGGCCTCCAGGCTGGGCTCGACGCGCGTGATGACCGCCTTGTAGATGTTGCCCTTGCGCTGCTCGCGGCCCTCGATCTCGGTCTCGAAGTCGAGCAGCTTCTGGCCGTCGACGATCGCCAGGCGCCGCTCTTCGGGCGGCGTGGCGTTGATGAGCATTCTCTTCATGTGCACTCCGGTGCCGCACCGGGCCCTGCGGGCGCTGGCGCGGGATTCACTCCCGATGCACGAGACGCACGCGACGAGAACCCTGGTGCTGCGGCCGGAGCCGGCCCGAATTGCCCTGGACTGCGCGTGGCGCGCCGCTTCGCGGTGGAAGCGGCGGTTCAGGCGCGCAGCGTTGGCGCGTGCGCCGACGGCGGCCGCGGTGCGCGTGGCCCGCCGGCCCTGTCACCCGGACCGGGCCGCGGATCGCGCGGCGGCCGGCCTGCCGCGGCCGCGCCGGCCGGGCGCGCGGCAGCGATGCCGGGCGCGGGCCTGCGGGGGCGGTGGGTGGGTGGGAAGCGGGGGTTCACGGGCGACCGATGGGCTGCCGTCAGCGCGGGCTCCAGACGCCACTCCCGTGCATCGGCGCGGGGGGCGCGTCTGGCGCCCTTCAATCTGTTCGGGGCCCCGTGCGGTATCGACGGGGCGGTGGGTTCTCTCACGACGCTCTGCCGCCACCCCGGTCGTCGCGCCGTGTCACGTGGGGACACGGCCTCGGCTGCCGGGAGGGCGTTGCATCCGCTCTTGGCCGCGCCCGCCGGACCGTTCCGACGCGCCGCTGCCGTGTCACGTTCAACCGCGGTGCCCGCGTAGACTTCCGAAAAATCAAGCACTTACGGCCTGAATGTGACGTTGCGCAGTATACGCGCCAAATCCGCGGCAGCACCCACCGGCGAGGCCCCGCCCGCCGTGCAATGGCTGACGGTGGACGCCGAGAGCGCCGGACAGCGCCTGGACAACGTGCTGCTGCGACTGCTCAAGGGCGTGCCCAAGACCCACGTCTACCGCATCATCCGCAGCGGCGAGGTGAGGCTGAACAAGGGCCGCGCCAGCGCCGACAGCCGCGTGGCCGAGGGCGATGTGCTGCGCCTGCCGCCGCTGCGCCGGCCGGCCGGCCATGGCGGGCCCGACCGCGAGCCGCTGGGCGCCACGGCCCCGCCGCGGGAGTTCGCGGTGCTGTTCGAGGACGAGCAGCTGCTGGCCATCGACAAGCCGGCCGGCGTGGCCGTGCACGGCGGCAGCGGCGTGAGCTTCGGCGTCATCGAGCAGCTGCGCCGGGCGCGGCCCGACGCGAAGTTCCTCGAACTGGTGCACCGCCTCGACAAGGAGACCTCCGGCATCCTGCTGCTGGCCAAGAAGCGCAGCGCGCTCAACGCCCTGCAGGACCAGTTCCGCGCCCGCGAGACGGCCAAGGTCTACGCGGCGCTGGTGTTCGGGGCCTGGCCGGCGCGGCTGAAGGTCATCGACCAGGCGCTGCTGAAGGGCCACGACGCGGCCGGCGAGCGCCACGTGCGCGTGGCCGCGGCCGGCGCCGACGGCGCGCAGCGCTCGATCACGCTGGTGCGCGTGGCCTGTGCGTACGCCGGTGCCACGCTGCTGGACGTGACGCTCAAGACCGGCCGCACGCACCAGATCCGCGTGCACCTGGCCAGCCAGGGCCACCCCATCGTGGGCGACCCGAAGTACGGCGACTTCGCCCGCAACAAGGCCTTCTTCCGCGAGTTCTCGCGGGAGACGGGCTTCGAGCGCATGTTCCTGCACGCCCGCGCGCTGGCCTTCGAGCACCCGGCCGGCGGCGGCCGCGTGGCGCTGGAGTCGCCCCTGCCCGAACCGTGCCAAAGGCTCTGCGACACACTCGCAGCCCGCGCCTGAACCGGCCCGAGCCCTGCCCGATGCCCCAACGCCGCTTCGACCTCATCGCCTTCGACTGGGACGGCACGCTCTTCGACAGCACGGCGCTGATCGTGCGCTGCATCCAGGGCGCCTGCCGCGACCTGGACCTGCCGGTTCCCAGCGATGCCGACGCCGCCTACGTCATCGGCCTGGGCCTGCACGACGCGCTGCGCCACGCCGCACCGGGCCTGCCGCCGGATCGCTATCCGGAGCTGGGCCTGCGCTACCGCGAGCACTACTGGGCGCACAAGGACGATCTGGTGCTGTTCCCCGGCACGCTGGCCATGCTGCAGGCGCTGAAGGCGCGCCAGCACCTGCTGGCCGTGGCCACCGGCAAGAACCGCCGCGGCCTCGACGACGCGCTGGCCCAGGCCGAGCTGCACGGCGTGTTCGACGCCACGCGCACGGCCGACGAGACCGCCGGCAAGCCCCACCCGCTGATGCTCGAGGAGCTGATGGCCGAGCTGGGCGTGTCGCCCGGGCGCACGCTCATGATCGGCGACACCACGCACGACCTGCAGCTGGCGCGCAACGCCGGCACGGCCAGCGTGGGCGTGAGCTTCGGCGCGCACGAGCCCGAGGCCTTCGGCGCCTTCGGCCCGCTGGCGGTGGTGCACAGCACCGACGAGCTGCACCGCTGGCTGATCGACAACGCCTGACGACGACGCCCGAGCGCCTCCGCGTGGACACCGCCTCCGACACCGAGCTGCCGCGCGAGCCGTTGTGCGCCTCGGCCGACCTCGTCGAGCGCGGCCGCGCCTTCGGCTGGGACGTGCTCGAGCACGGGCGCCCGCAGCGCGCCTTCGTGCTGCGCATCGACGGCCAGCCCCGCGCCTACCTGAACCGCTGCCTGCACGTGCCGGTGGAGATGGACTGGACGCCCGGCGAGTTCCTGGACAGCGAGCGCCGCTACATCCTGTGCTCCATCCACGGCGCGGCCTACGACCCCGCCCACGGCCAGTGCGTCGGCGGCCCCTGCGGCCGCGGCCGCCTCACGCCCGTGGCGGTGTCCGAGGAGGGCGGGCGGGTGTATTGGTATCCGTCCCGCGATATCCGGCCGGTGCCCTTCGACGAGCTGCCGACCACCACCCCTGCGGCCCTGCCGCCCGCCCCATGAACCCCCCCGATCCCAGCCCACCGCCGGCCGGCCCCGCGCCGGCGCCCGAGCCCCTGAGCGTGACCGCCGCCGCCGCGCTGGCCGATCAGCGGGCCGCCGCCCAGGCGGCGCCGCCAGCCGCCCCGGGCCTGGAGGCCGCGGTCGAGCGTCTGGGCGCGCAATGGCTGGCCTACCAGCTCAGCGAGCGCCGTTGGCGCCTGTTCTTCCGCTTCGTGTGGCTGCTGGTGCTGCTGGTGGTGCTCGTGCTGTCGTTCGGCAACCTCGGCCGTCCCAGCGCACCGACCACCCCGCACACCGCGCTGGTGGAAGTGCGCGGCGAGATCGCGCTCGACACCGAGGCCAGCGCCGACCGCCTGATCGCCGGCCTTCGCGACGCCTTCAAGGACGTCGGCGCGCAGGCCGTGGTGCTGCGCATCAACTCGCCCGGCGGCAGCCCGGTGCAGGCCGGCATCGTGCACGACGAGATCCTGCGCCTGAAGGCCCTGCACGGCAAGAAGGTCTACGCCGTGGTCGAGGAGGTCGGGGCCTCGGGTGCCTACTACATCGCCGTGGCGGCCGACCAGATCTTCGTCGACAAGGCCAGCCTCGTGGGCAGCATCGGCGTGCTGATGAACGGCTTCGGCTTCACCGGCCTCATGGACAAGCTCGGCGTCGAGCGCCGGCTCATCACGGCGGGCAGCAACAAGGCCATGCTCGACCCCTTCAGCCCGCTCGACCCGAAGCAGAAGGAACTGGCCCAGGCCATGCTGGTGCAGATCCACCAGCAGTTCATCGACGTCGTGCGCAAGGGGCGCGGCGAGCGGCTCAAGGCCGGCGACGAGGCCTTCTCCGGTCTGGTGTGGAACGGCGAGGAGGCGGTGAAGAACGGCCTGGCGGATGCCCTCGGCAGCCTCGACTACGTGGCGCGCGAGGTCGTCAAGGCCGAGAACATCGTCGACTACACGGCGCGCGAGAACGTGGCCGAGCGGCTGGCCAAGCGCTTCGGCGCCGAGGTCGGCGCCGGCGCCGTGCGTGCGATGCGCAGCCAGGGCGCCTTCGGCACAGCCGATGGCGGCGCGCCGCTGCGGTGAACGTGCCTTGAACGACGGCACCTTCGTCGCGCTGCAGCACCTGCTGCCCAAGCTGGCGCTCACCCGGCTGGCCGGCATCGCCGCCGGCGCGCGCGGCGGCGCGCTCACGACGGCGGCGATCCGCTGGTTCATCGGCCGCTACGGCGTGAACATGGCCGAGGCCGCCGTCCCCGACCCCGCCGCCTACCCTACCTTCAACGAGTTCTTCACGCGGCCCCTGAAGCCGGGCGCGCGGCCGCTGGCGCGGGCGGAGTGGATCTGCCCGGTGGACGGCGCCATCAGCCAGTTCGGGGCCATAGACGGCGACCGCCTCTTCCAGGCCAAGGGCCACACCTACACGGCGGCGGCGCTGCTCGGCGGCGACGCGCAACTCGCGCGCCACTTCCACGGCGGCCACTTCGCCACGCTCTACCTGAGCCCGCGCGACTACCACCGCATCCACATGCCGCGTGCCGGCCGGCTGTTGCGCATGCTGCACGTGCCGGGCGCGCTGTACTCCGTCAACCCGGCCACGGCGCGCGGCGTGCCGGGGCTATTTGCGCGCAACGAGCGCGTGGTCTGCGTCTTCGACGACCCTGTCGCGGCACCCGCCCAGCGCCTGTGGGTGCTGGTGCTGGTGGGCGCCACGGTGGTGGGCAGCATGGCCACGAGCTGGCACGGTGTGGTCAACCCGCCGCGGCCCGCCGGCGTGCGGGATTGGCGCTACGCCGACCGGCGCGTCGAGCTGGCGCAGGGCGACGAGATGGGCCGCTTCCTGCTGGGCAGCACGGTGGTGATGCTGATGCCGCCTGGCCCGCTGGCCTGGAACCCGGCCTGGGCGCCGGGCGGCGCCATCCGGCTGGGCGAGATCATGGCCACCGAGCCGGCGCTGGTGGCGCCTGCCACGCCCGCGTGAACACGGACGCATGAGCTTCGCGGCGCGCGTGGACGCCCGCGGCTGGGTGCGGGCGCTGCTGTGGGTGGTGCCGCTGCTGTGGAGCAGCAACTACGTCATCGCGCGCGTCGCCGACAGCCTCATCGCCCCGCACGCGCTGGCGGCGGGGCGCTGGCTGCTGGCCGGCATCGTGTTGCTGGCCCTGGTGTGGCGGCCGCTGCGCGAACACCGCGCCGCCCTGCGCCGCGAGTGGGGGCACCTGCTGGCGCTCGGCTTCCTGGGGATGTACATCTGCGGCGCCTGGGTCTACGAGGCCGGGCGCAGCACCAGCAGCGCCAACATGGCGCTGATCTACGCGGTGACGCCGATGACCATCGCCGCCGCCTCGGCCTGGGCGCTCGGGGAGGCCATCAGCCGCCGCCAGTGGCTGGGCATGGCGCTGGCCCTGGCGGGGCTGCTGTTCATCATCACCAAGGGCGACCCTGCGCGGCTGCTGGCGGTGCAGTTCGTGGCCGGCGACCTCTGGATCACGGCCTGCGCCGCGAGCTGGACGGCCTACTCGGTGCTGCTCAAGCACTGGCCGTCGGCCCTGCCGCCGCTGGTGCGGCTGGTGGCCGTGATCGGTGGCGGCCTCGTGGTGCTGCTGCCCGGTGCGCTGCTGGAGGCGCTGCTGCGGCCCACGCCTCCGTGGAGCTGGGCCGCCACGGGCCTGGTGGTCACCGCGGCGCTGGTGCCGGGCCTGCTGAGCTATGGCGCGCACTCGCTGCTGCAGCGCGAGCTGGGCGCGTCGCGAACGGCCATGATGCTGTACCTGGCGCCGGTGTACGGTGCCGGGCTGGCCTGGCTGCTGCTGGGCGAGGCGCCCGGTTGGTATCACGCGGTGGGCGCGGCCATGATCCTGCCCAGCATCTGGATGGCATCGCGGCGCTGAGAGTGCCCGCGGCCCCTGCCCTGGAGCCTTCGGGACTTCACTTCAGCGCCGCTTCCAGGGCCTTCCTGGGATGCATCAGGAAGCGCCGGCCGTCGGCCGTGGGTTCGGCGGTGCCGGTGATGAGCTTCACCAGTTCCGGCGGCGTCAGCGCAGGCTTCGCGGCCAGCAGCTTGGCCGCCAGGTTGGCCACGGCCGGCGCCGCCATCGAGGTGCCCGAGAGCGCCACGCGCTGCCCGCCCGGCAGGAAGCTCTCCACCTGGTAGCCGTTGGCGTGCACCCTGACCATCGGGCCGTAGCTCGTGAAGCTGGCCTCGTCGCCGGCGAGGTCGACCGCGCCGACGGTCAGCATGTTGGGCAGCACGATCGACGCCGGGATGTCCTCGACGAAGCCCGGATCGTTGTTGCTGTTGCCCGCGGCGGCGACGAACAGGATCTCCGGCGCGCCCTGGGAAGCCTCGGTCAGCGCGCGCTTCTGGATGTCGAACAGCTCGCGGGCCATGGCCTTGCGTGCCTCGGGCGTCTTGCCGATGCCGCACTGCTCCATCGCGCTCTCGATGCTGCCGACTGCACCACCCCAGCTCATGTTGACGACACGAACCTTCTGCTGGCGGAAGAAGGCCACGGTCTTCTTCGCGGCCGCGGCATCGGCCAGCGCCTGCCCGCGGCTGGGGCAGGGCTCGGGCTGCAGGCGGTAGTCGAACTCCAGCCGGCCCACGACGAGCCGTGCGAAGGGGTTGCCCTCGAGCGCGATGCCGGCCACGTGCGTGCCGTGCTCGAAGTTGCCGATCATGCCCAGTTCCTCCACGGCCTGCTTGTAGGCCGCTGGCGGCAGGCCCGACAGCCACTTCTTGACCTCGGCGGCTTCCGGGCTGTCGATGTTGGACTGCAGGTCGGAGAAGCCCTTGGTGCGCGCGCCCATCTCGGGCAGGCGCTTGCGCACGTCCGGGGTCAGCGGCGCGAGCAGGCTTTTCGACGGCTTGGCGTACTTGTCGAAGGCGATGGCCACGGGCCGGCCGCCGGGGCCGGCCAGCAGCTGCGTCCTGAACAGGGCGGTGTCGACGCCGCTGTCCCACACGGCGATGCGCACCGGCGTGTAGGGCTGCGCGGCATCCAGCGCCACCGCGCGCGCGGCCCAGATGTCGGCCTTGGCCACCGTGCGCGCCTGCAGGTAGCTGGTGAACACGTCGACGAACACCGCCTTCAGCGGCAGCGAGGCGATCAGGCCGTAGCGTGCGCTGACGATGGCCGGCGCGAAGTCCGAGCTCAGTTCGCCGGTGCGCGTGGCGATGGGTTGCAGCACCTCGCGCACCTGGCCCAGCACCAGCGCCTCGCCGATCAGCTCGGCGCTGGCCTTGAGCTGGCGCACCTCGTTGCTGATGACCTGGAAGGGCAGCGGCTCCAGGGCCTGCCTCAGGTTGTCGGCCACCGCCTTCTGGAAGGCCGGGCCCTCGCGCTGGCCGGTGGTCAGCGCGGCCCGGGCCATCCCGATCAGTCGCAGGCTGGACAGCAGCTTGTCGGCCGGCTTTTCCTGCAAGGCCCGCACCTGCTCGGCGCGGGCCAGCGCCGCCTCCCAGCGGCCGTCGAGGTAGTCCAGCAGCATCAGCTGGCCCATCAGGCCGCGCAGCGTGGCCTTGTCGGGGATGTCGTAGCCGGCCAGCACCGATTCCACGTCCTTGCGCAGCGCCGCCGCAAAGGGCTGGAAGCGCGCCGGGTCGCGCACCATGTCTTCCAGGTTGCCGCTGACCTTGTAGGTGAAGCGCGGCAGGTCGGCAGCCTTCTCGATGCGCGGCTTGGGCGCCTGCGCCGAGGCGGGGCTCCCGGCGAAGGTGACGGCGGCGGCCAGCAGCGAGAGCAGCAGCGGGGCCAGCAGACGGGACGATCGGGCGAATTGCATTGCGGGGTTCCCTGAAGACGCCGCAGCGCGCGGCGGAGCCGCTCGATGCTAGGCCAGCAGGTGCCTGCTCGCGGCAGCGATGCGACGAACGGTGCCCTCGGACAGCTCAGGCGCTGACGCCGTTCGCGGCTGCGTCAGCCGAAGAGTCCCGGCGCGTGCGCCGGGTCTTCGACCTCGCTGTAGAAGCACGTCGGGCACACGGCCCGGTAGCGGTCGTTGCCGCCGATCAGCACCTGCTCGCCGTCCTGGACGCGGCGGCCCTCGGCGTCGATGCGCAGGTTCATGCTGGCCTTGCGGGCGCAGGCGCAGATGGTCTTCATCTCCTCCAGCTCGTCGGCCAGCGTCAGCAGCATGGCGGAGCCCGGGAACGGCTCGCCGCGGAAATCGCCGCGCAGGCCGTAGCAAAGAACCGGCACCGGGTGCCGGTGCGCGAGGCGGTGCAGCTGCCGCGCCTGCCCAGGCGTGAGGAACTGCGCCTCGTCGATGAGCAGGCAGGCCACGCCCTCTCCCACCCAGGCCGAGTCGAAGACGGTGTCGGGGCCGAAGGTCTCGACCTGCCGCGTCAGGCCCAGCCGCGAGCCGATGAGGCCGACGCCGGAACGGTTGTCGAGCGCGGCGGTGAACAGCCGCACCGCCATGCCGCGCTCCTCGTAGTTGTAGGCGGCCTGCAGCAGGTGCGTGCTCTTGCCGGCGTTCATCGCCGCGTAGCGGAAGTAAAGCTTGCTCACGCGGCGATGATCGCACCAGCGGGCCGGGCGCCCGACCGCCCGGGCGCTCAGGCCTGCGGAATGCGCAGCACCTGTCCCGGGTAGATCTTGTCGGGGTGCGCCAGCATGGGCTTGTTGGCCTCGAAGATCAGCGGGTAGCGGTTGGCGTCGCCGTAGTAGGCCTTGGCGATCTTGCTCAGGTTGTCGCCGGCTGCGACGGTGTGGAAGCGCGCCACCGGCTCGGCCCGCGCCGGCACCTCGAGCTGGTCGTCGACGCTGGCCACGCCGGCCACGTTGCCGCAGCACAGCAGCACCTTCTCGCGCGTCTCCTGGCTGCCGACCTGGCCGCTGACGGTGACCACCGAGGTCGCGACGTCGTAGCGCACCTGCATCGAGCCGTTGTACAGGCCGTGCCTTTCGAGGTGCGCCACGATCGCGGCGGCCGAGGCCTCGGCCTGACGCGCCAGGTTGTCGGGCGTCGGCGACCGGGCCGCCGCCTCCTGCGCGGCCTTGGCCTCGCCGCCTCCGAACAGCTTCTCGCCGGCTTCCTTGATGAACGAAAGCAGTCCCATCGTCACTCCTCCCGCGGTTGCTGCGGCGCCCGGGGCGGGCGCCACGACTCAAGTCTGCCCGAGAAGGCCGCGCTTCTCGATGAAGGCCACCACCTCGGCCAGGCCCTGCCGCGTGCGCAGGTTGGTCATCACGTAGGGCCGCGTCGTGGCGTGCAGCGGGCGCATGCGGCGGGTGTCGGCCTCCATCACCGAGAGGTCGGCGCCCCGATGGCGCGCGAGGTCGGTCTTGTAGCTGACGACCAGGTCGCTCTGGGTGCTGCCCGGGCCGCCCTTGCGCGGGATCTTCTCGCCGGCGGCGACGTCGATGACGTAGATCGTGAGGTCGGAGAGCTCCGGGCTGAAGGTGGCCGCGAGGTTGTCGCCGCCGCTCTCGATGAACACGATGTCGGCATCCGGGAACTGCTCGAGCAGGCGATCGACGGCCTCGAGGTTGATGGAGGCGTCCTCGCGGATGGCGGTGTGCGGGCAGCCGCCGGTCTCCACGCCCACGATGCGCTCGGGCGCCAGTGCGCCGGCCACGGTGAGCAGGCGCTGGTCTTCCTTGGTGTAGATGTCGTTGGTGACGACGACCAGGTCCCAGGTCTCGCGCATCGCCTTGCACAGCATCTCCACCAGCGTGGTCTTGCCGGAGCCGACGGGGCCGCCGACGCCCACGCGCAGCGGCGGGAGCTTCTTGGTGCGGCCGGGGATGGCGTGCAGTCTGGTCGTCATGATCGGAACAGTCGCGAGTACTGGGTTTCGTGGCGGGCCGAGAGGATGGCCAGCCCCGGGGCGAAGGCCTGGCGCTCGTCCGCCGGCATGGCCAGCGCCGTGTCGACGGCTCCGGGAATGTGGCCGGCCAGCGCCGTGAGCATGCGCTGCGCAGCGGCCTGGCCCAGCGGCACGGCCTTCATCGCGGCCTGCGCGAGATTCTCGGCCCAGCCCCAGGCGAAGGCCAGCAGCGCGTCGCGCGGGGTGGCGCCGGCCAGCGTGGCGGCCAGCGCGAAGGCCACCGGCCAGGTGGGTGCGGGGGGCAGGGCGGCGAGCAGCGCGATGCGGGTGTCGGCCGCGTGCGGGCCGTTCCTCAACCACTCCAGCAGCGAGCGGCCCATCTGCTCGGCCTGCATTCGCAGCTCGGCGGTCTCGCGGGTCTGCGAGAGCCACTGGTTGAGGGCGTGTACCGCATCGGCGTCGCGGACGGCCCAGGCGCGGCAGGCTTCGGCCATCGCGGCGCCGTCGCTGCGCGCCAGCACCAGTGGCAGCTGCTCGGCCAGCCAGGCGGCGGCCGTGGCCTCGTCGCGCACGAGGCCGGCATCGACCGCCGCCTCCAGGCCTTCGGAGTAGCTGAAGCCGCCCACCGGCAGGGCCGGCGAGGCCAGCCACATCAGCTGCAGCCGCGTGGCGTCGGTCGCGGCGGCCTCAGTGGTGGTGGTCGTCGTGGCCATGGCCGTGGTCGTGGCCGTGATCGTGTCCACATCCAGGGCCGTGCACGTGGGGCGCGGGCGCGGCCTTCACCGCGATGGGCACGGGCTTGCGGGCCGGGGCCTGGTCGTGATCATGATGATGGTCGTGCCCGTGCCCGTGCCCGCCGGCCGCATAGGCACCGCCCTCGGGCTCGAACGCCGCCGGCTGCTCGTTCACGATCAGGTGCATCGCGCGCAGCATGTCGGCCAGCACGTGGTCGGGCTCGAGCTTCAGGTGGTCGGGCTGCAGCTCCAGCGCCACGTGGCGGTTGCCCAGGTGGTAGGCGGCGCGCACCAGGTCGAAGGGGCTGCCGTGCTCGGCGCAAGGCGTCACCACCAGCACCGGCTGCGGCGCGGCCTTCACGACGACGATCGAGCCGTCCTCGGCCACCAACGCGTCGCCGCCGCGCACCACGGTGCCGCGCGGCAGGAACACGCCCAGCGTGCGGCCCTGCGAGTCGGTGGCATCGAAACGGCTCTTCTGCCGCACGTCCCAGTCGAGCTCGACGGTGGCGGCGCGCTTGAGCAGCACCCCGGCCAGGCCGCGGGCGCCGGGGATGAGCTTGTTGACGGTCTGCATGGTGCGCGAGTATAACGAACGTTATAACGTTGGAGCCCCCGCCATGACCGCCCTGAAGCTCACCCAGATCGGCAATTCCGTCGGCGTGATCCTGCCCAAGGAGGTGCTGGCGCGGCTGAAGCTGGAGAAGGGCGACACGGTCTACCTGACCGACGCGGCTGACGGCATCAAGCTCACTCCGTACAGCGCCGAGTTCGAGGCACAGATGACCGAGGCGCGCGAGATCATGAAGCGGCGCCGCCAGGTGCTGCGCGAGCTGGCCAAGTGAACGAGACCTGGCGCTGGCTGGCGGCCGACGTGCTGCTGGCGGTGCACGAGGAGCAACTGGCCGAGCATGGTGGCGCTGCCGGCGTGCGCGACCTGGGCTTGTTCGAGTCGGCCCTGGCGCGGCCGCAGAACCTCGCGGCCTATGGCGACCCCGATGCCGCAGCCTTGGCCGCTGCCTACGGCGTGGGCCTGGCCAAGAACCATCCTTTCACCGATGGCAACAAGCGCACGGCCTTCGTTGCGGTGGAACTGTTCCTGTCCCTGAACGGCTTCGACCTCGTCGCCGACGACGCGGCCTGCGTGCTGACCATGCTCGCCGTGGCCGCCGGCACGGTCGACGAGGCCGCCTTCGCGGCGTCGCTGCGCGCCCACTCGCGGCCCCGCTGAGCCTTCAGAACAGGAAGTAGCGCTGCGCCATCGGCAGCACGGTGGCCGGCTCGCAGCCCAGCAGCTGGCCGTCGGCGCGCACGCGGTAGGTCTGCGGGTCGACCTCCATCGCCGGCATGTACGCGTTCAGCACCATGTGCTGCTTCCTCGCGGTGCGGCAGCCGCTGACGGCCGACAGGCGCCGTTTCAGGCCCAGCTGTCCGCCGACGCCGTTCTTCAGCGCAACCTGGCTCAGGAAGGTGATGCTGGTGGCCTGCAGCGTGCGCCCGAAGCTGCCGAACATCGGCCGGTAGTGCACCGGCTGCGGCGTGGGGATGCTCGCGTTGGCGTCGCCCATCAGTGCGTGCGCGATGAAGCCGCCCTTGAGGATGAGGCTGGGCTTGACGCCGAAGAACGCCGGCCGCCACAGCACGAGGTCGGCCCACTGCCCCACGGCCACGCGGCCCACCTCGTGGCCGATGCCGTTGGCGATGGCCGGGTTCACCGTGTACTTGGCGATGTAGCGCTTGACGCGGAAGTTGTCGTTGCGCGAATCGGCCTCCACTGGGTGGGCCTTCGCGCGCTCGGGCGGCGGCGCGAGCCAGCCGCGCTGCGCCTTCATCTTGTGCGCCGTCTGCCAGGTGCGGATGATGACCTCGCCCACGCGGCCCATGGCCTGGCTGTCGGAGCTCATCATGCTGATGGCGCCCAGGTCGTGCAGCACGTCCTCCGCGGCGATCGTTTCGCGGCGGATGCGGCTCTCGGCGAAGGCCAGATCCTCGGCGATCGACGCATCGAGGTGGTGGCACACCATCAGCATGTCCAGGTGCTCGTCGACCGTGTTCACGGTGTAGGGCATGGTGGGGTTGGTGCTGCTGGGCAGGAAGTTCTCGGTGCCGATCACGCGCAGGATGTCGGGCGCGTGCCCGCCGCCCGCGCCCTCGGTGTGGAAGGCGCAGAGCGTTCGGCCCGCAGTGGCGGCGATGGTGTCCTCGACGAAGCCGCTCTCGTTGAGCGTGTCGGGGTGGATCGACACCTGCGTGTCGGTCACGTCGGCCATCGTCAGGCAGTTGTCGATGGCGGCCGGCGTGGTGCCCCAGTCCTCGTGCAGCTTCAGGCCGATGGCGCCGGCGGCGATCTGCTGCGTCAGCGCCTCGGGCCGCGTGGCGTTGCCCTTGCCCATGAAGCCCAGGTTCATCGGGAAGGCCTCGGCCGCCATGAGCATGCGGTGGATGTTCTCCGGCCCCGGCGTGCAGGTGGTGGCGAAGGTGCCGGTGGCCGGACCCGTGCCGCCGCCGAGCAGGGTGGTCACGCCCGAGGACAGCGCCTCCTCGATCTGCTGCGGGCAGATGAAGTGGATGTGGCTGTCTATGCCGCCGGCGGTGAGGATCATGCCCTCGCCCGCGATGATCTCGGTGCCCGGGCCGATGACGATGTCCACCCCGGGCTGCACGTCCGGGTTGCCGGCCTTGCCGATGGCGGCGATGCGGCTGCCCTTGATGCCGACGTCGGCCTTCACGATGCCGGCGGCGTCGACGATCAGCGCGTTGGTGATGACCAGGTCGTGCGCCTCGTGCGTGCCGGGGCCGTTGACGGTCTGGCTCTGGCCCATGCCGTCGCGGATGGTCTTGCCGCCGCCGAACTTGACCTCCTCGCCGTAGCCGCCGGCCTGCAGCGTGTGGTCGTGCTCGACCTCGACGACGAGGCCGGTGTCCGCCAGGCGCAGGCGGTCGCCCACGGTGGGCCCGAACATCTCGGCGTAGGCGCGGCGGCCCAGGGTGCGGCTCATGTCAGACGCCTCCGTTGACAAGACCGCGGAAGCCCCACACCTGGCGGTGGCCAGCGTAGGGGATGAGCGTGACGGTGCGCTCCTGCCCGG
Source organism: Betaproteobacteria bacterium (assembly GCA_046341655.1). Taxonomy (GTDB): domain Bacteria; phylum Pseudomonadota; class Gammaproteobacteria; order Burkholderiales; family Burkholderiaceae_C; genus Rubrivivax. The sequence goes on from JBKDQY010000032.1 coordinate 15,011, forward strand.
GCTCGAAGCGCACGGCCGTGCCGCTGGGGATGTTCAGGCGTTGGCCCTTGGCGGCCTGGCGGTCGAACACCAGCGCCGCGTTGGTCTCGGCGAAGTGGTAGTGCGAGCCCACCTGGATGGGCCGGTCGCCGCTGTTGGCCACGACGATCGTGGTCATCGGACGGCCGGGGTTCAGCGCGTGCTCGCCATCGTCGTCGATCAGCAGTTCACCGGGGATCATGGCCGCGTCCTCACTTGCGGCGGGTCCACCACCAGGCGCCGGTGGCCAGCGCCACCACCAGCACCAGGCCCAGCACGTCGGTGGCGTGCCAGTGGCTGGCGCCGGGCAGGCCGTGGCCTTCGTGGGCCTGCGCCGCGGCGGCAGTGAGTGCGGCGGCGGCCGCGAGCAGCTTGTTCATCGGTGGGCTCTCCGGTGGGGGGCGGCAGGCGGGCGCCAGCAGCGGGCCTGGTTCATGCAATGGGCTGGTGCACGGTCACCAGCTTGGTGCCGTCGGGGAAGGTGGCCTCGACCTGGATCTCGGTCACGATCTCGGGCACGCCGTCCATGACGTCGTCGCGGCCGAGCACGGTCTTGCCCTCGCTCATGAGCTGCGCGACGGTCTTGCCGTCGCGTGCGCCCTCCAGGATGGCCGCGCTGATCAGCGCGATGGCCTCGGGCACGTTGAGCTTCAGGCCGCGGGCCTTGCGGCGCTCGGCCAGCAGTGCGGCGGTGAACAGCAGCAGCTTGTCCTTTTCACGCGGGGTCAGGTCCATGCGGGCAACGATGCAAGGTCGGTGCCCGCATGCTAGCCGCACGGCCCTGCGCCGGCCAGGGGTACGCCGGGGCCCCGCGAAAGCCCGGCTGTCGCAAGCCGTCCGCGCGGGCGCGGGCTCCGGCGGGCGCATGAAAAAGGGCGGCCCTGCGGCCGCCCGGTGGCGTGGCTGCGCCGGCGGCGTCAGAACGCGTAGCGCAGCGTCACCTGGACCGCCCACTGCGACTCGCCGGCCGCCTGGCGGGTGACGAAGTCCTCCACCGAGCCCATCGTGTAGATGTAGCGGCCGCTGGCGTCCAGGCCGGCGTAGTTGACGAAGCTTCGGTTGCTGGGGAAGCCGATCTCGTCGATGCGGCCCCACTTGTTGCTGATCATGTTGCCGATGTTCAGCATGTCGAACGTGATCGACGCCTTGTGCCGCGTCGCGAAGCCCGGCAGCTCCTGGCTGAAGCGCAGGTCGAAGGTGTTGACCCAGGGGTTGAAGCTGTTGTTGCGACCCACCACGCCGCCGCGCGCGCTGCTCAGCGCCGGGTTGCCGTTGACCACCTCCCAGAAGGCGGCCTCTGCCTGTGCGGGCGTCTCGCTGCTGCTGCGGCCACGGAACACGACCTCGCCCGAGCCCGGCGCGCTCGGGATGTACATCAGGTCGTTGCCGCCGACGCCGTCGCCGTTGAGGTCGTTCAGGTAGGTCCAGCTGTAGGGCTTGCCGCGGCGGCCCTCGTAGAACAGGCCCACGGTCGTGCGGTAGCTGCCCACGAGCGCGCGCGAGAAATTCATCGAGGCCGAGACGCGGTCCCTGACGAGGTAGTTGGAGTTGTGGGGGACGGCCTCGTTGGGGTTGAAGATGTTGCGGTTCTGCCAGTTCGAGTTGGCCACCGACGAGGTCAGCGGGTTCACCTCCTCGGCCATGGTGCGGGTGTAGGCCACGCTCCAGCCGAAGCCGTCGCGGGCTGGCCGCTGCAGCTGCACGGTGATGCTGTTGCCGCCGCCCTGGTCGGTCTCCCGGGCAAGCAGCACGTTGTTGAACGCGGGGTTGCTCAGGGCGCGGTTGCGGTTGCCGGTGCAGGTCGCGCCGGTCGTGATCGAGCCGCCCGTCGCATTCCAGCAATCCCCCAGGTAGCCCTGCGGCGTCCAGAACATCTGCCGGCCGTCCGGGCCGCTGCGCGTCGGGCCGCCGAGGTTCAGGTGCTCGTAGGTGATGCCCTGGTTCACCTTGGTGTGCAGCCACTCGACGCTGGCCGTCAGGCCGCCGATCACCGGCCAGTTCGGCAACTCGGCCTCGAAGGCCAGGTTGGCCTTCCAGACCGAGGGCTGCTCCAGGCCCGGCGACAGGAAGTCGACGTTAGGCTGCGGGGTGCCGCTCAGGCGCGCCGGGTTGAACGGGTCGGCGCTGAAGGTGATGCTGCTGCAGGTGCTGTAGCTGGTGCACTGCAGGACGCCCGTGGCGGTGCCAGTGTTGCTGAAGGGGTTGCTCAGCCACACGTTGGCCGCGGCGCCCTGGAACAGGCCGAGGCCGCCGCGCAGCTGCATGCGGCGCTCGTTGCCGGAGAGGTCCCAGTTGAAGCCGACGCGCGGCTGCACGAGGCGGTTGCCGTCCAGCGTCTCGGTGTTGTTCAGGCCGAAGCCGCCGCTGTCGCGCGTGACGGTGGTGCCCGAGACGCTGCCGGCCACGCGCGGCGCCGCCGCCGCGGCGTTGAACAGCGGCTTGGTCGGCACGCCCTGCTGGTCGACGCGGGCGCCGAACATCACGCTCAAGCGCGGCGAGAGGCGCCAGTTGTCCTGCAGGAACAGGCCGGTGTTGGTGTAGCTCCACACCGCGACGCCGTCGTTGAGGGTGCGCCCCGCCTGCGGCAGCTGCACCGTGTAGCCCGACGCGCGGCCACGCTGGAAGTTCTCCAGCGTGGCCAGGTCCCGCTGCGCCGAGCTGAGCCCGTTGCAGTCGGCCGCCACGCGGGCGGCGGCGTCGGTGCCGCCGACGCGGCCGAAGCTGTAGTCCACCTGGCCGCCCGCAGTGGCCGAGCCCTCGCAGCCGAAGGTGTAGTTGCCGTAGATGTTCTGCAGGAACGCGTTGAACACCTCGTTCTTGGCGTAGTCGGCACCGAACTTGAGCTCGTGGTCGCCCACCGACCACGTGGCGCCGGCATAGACGTCGGTGGTGTCGGTGCGCAACTCGTTGAACTGGCGGCTGTTCTCGGTGCCGAAGTTCAGGAACCGGTTGTTGCTGTTCGTGCCCGTCGGCGCGCCCGTCGGCAGGGCGCCCGAGAAGCGCAGGCCCACGGCGGGCAGCCGCGTGCCGTTGACCTGGGTGGGCACGCTGTCGTAGCCGCGCTGCGAGACCTTGAGTTCGGTGCTGAAGGTGGGCGTCCAGTCGGCGAACCACTGGGCCACGGTGGTGTCCAGCACCTTGGCCTGGTTCCACCACCACGAGCTCAGGCTCAGTCCCGTGGGCGAGAAGCCGGCGATGTTGGGTTCGTTCTGCTCGGTCTTGGTGTAGCGCAGGCTGGCGCGGTGGTTGTCGCTGATGTTCCAGTCCAGCTTCAGCAGCGTGTCCTTGACCGAGACCTCCAGGCCGCCCGGGATGTCGGGGGAGCCGACGTTCATGCCCCAGGTGTCGCGCGAGATGCGGATGGCGTCGGCGATGGCCGCCGGCGTGATGCCGACGTTGGTGAGCGGGCTGCCGATCGGGCCGAAGGAGGGGCTCGCGCGCGAGCTGTTCAGTTCCTCGTAGCTGGCGAAGAAGAACAGCCGGTCCTTGATGATCGGCCCGCCGAGCGTGAAGCCTGCGGTGGTCTCCTGGAAGGCTGGCGCGTCGAAGGTGGCCTGCGTGGCCCGGTTGAAGCGGCGGCCGACCAGGGACTCGTCGCGGAACACGTAGTAGACGCTGCCCGAGAGCTCGTTGGTGCCGCTCTTGGTGACGGCGTTGATGTTGGCGCCGGTGTAGCCCTTCTGCGTGACGTCGTAGTTGCTCAGGTTGACCTGCACGCTCTGGATGGCGTCGATCGAGATCGGCTGCTTCAGCGTCGGCAGGTTGTTCGACTCCAAGCCGAAGGTGTCGTTGGTGGTCAGGCCGTCGATCGTGATGCTGTTGAAGCGCGTGTTCTGGCCGGCGGCGCTGATCTCCCCGCGCTCCTTGTCGGTCTGGCTCAGTCGCGGGTCGGTGCGGGCGTAGTCCTGCAGGTTGCGCTGGATCGAGGCGTAGGCGTTGAGCTCGCGTTGCCCGATGCTCGTGCCGGCGCCCATGTTGGTGCGGTTGAAGCGCTCGCTGCCCGCGCGGCCGGTGACGGTGATGGTCTGCGTGGCCGCGCCCAGCCGGCCGTCCAGCGTCAGCGTCTCGGCCAGGGCGAGGTTGAGGTCGCTGCGGCGGTCGACGTCGCCGCCGCGCTGGAAGACGACGGTGTACGGCCCGCCGGCGCGGAGGCCACGCGCCGCGTAGCGGCCCTCGGCGTCGGTGGTGGCGGTGACGGTGGTGCCCGAGGGCTGGTGGGTGATGGTCACCGTGGCGCCGGCCACCGGGCGGCCGTCGGCGCCGACCACGCGGCCGCTCACGGCCGAGGTGGTGTTCTGGGCGAGGGCGGGCAGCACGGTGGCTGCGGCCACCACGGCGACGGCGGCAGCCACGGCGGTGCGGGGGAACAGGATCCAGTCGTGTCGGGTCATGGGAAGGGTCCTCGGATCGTCATGGGTGTCGGGCGGCGCTCGCGCGCTGCAACCACCGGGGTCTCGACAGTGTGCGATCGCGGCGGCGCGGGGCCGTTGCGGGCCGGCCTCAAAGTCCTCCGCGATTGCCCGGCTTGACGACCGCGGCGTGGAGTGCTCCAGCGCGACAGGCGCAAGAAGCGTGCCCTGCAAGCCTGACGCGGCGTCGTGCCGCTGGCGTGACAATGCGGCGAAAAGCCGCGGTCGCGTCGCCCCGGCGCCACAGGTCCCCTGCCGATGAGCCCACCCGCCAACGCCGCCTTGCAGCCGATCACCCTGAGGCGCGCCACGCCCGCCGACGCCGCCGCGCTGGCGCGGCAGATGGCCGACGACGGCGTCTTCGCCAACCTCATGCAGCTGCCCTGGCCGACCGAGGCGCTGTGGCGCCAGCGCCTGGAGAAGATGGCGGCTGCCGGCGAGACCGCCGAGATTCTCCTGCTGGCCGAGCGCGGGGGCGTGCTGCTGGGCAGCCTGGGGCTGCATCCCGTGGAGCGGGTGCGGCGCCGACATGCCGCCATGCTGGGCATCAGCGTCGGCGCGGCGCACCAGGGCGGTGGCGTGGGCACCGCGCTGATGCAGGCGGCCTGCGACTACGCCGACCGCTGGGCCCAGCTGCTGCGCCTGGAGCTCACGGTGTTCGTCGACAACGCCCGTGCCATCGCGCTGTATCGCCGCTTCGGCTTCCGGGAGGAAGGCCGCCACCGCGCCTATGCGCTGCGCGACGGGGCCTACGTCGACGTGCTCTCGATGGCCCGCCTGCACCCCCACCCCCCCGCGGCTACCGGGCTGCACGCCGGAGAACCCGAATGACGATGCAGGCCACCGACGAAGCCGCCTTGCTGGAGGGTCTGGCCGAGCGGCTGCAGGGCTTCGGTTCCGTCGTGCAGGCCGAGTGGCTGGACGGCGCGCTCACTGCCGTGGCCGCCGGCGCCTACCAGCAGCCGGTGTCGCAGTGGCTGGGCCCGCTGCTGGGCGAGGAGTTCGAGCGCGCCTATGCCGACCCGGCCGACATCGCCACCGCGCACGAGGCGGTGACGCGCCGGCTGGCGTCGCTGCGGCGCATGCTCGATGCCGACGCGCTGATGGACGACCCTGACCGCCTGCGCCTGGAGCCGCTGCTCTACAGGTGGGGCGACGGCCAGCCACTGCCCGACGAGATCGCCCAGGAGCCCGAGGCGCAGGCCATGCTGCAGGGCGGCGCGCTGTGGGCCGAGGGCTTCCTGAGCGCCGTGGCGCAGTTTCCCGACGTCTGGGTGAGCCCGGACGACGCCGACGCGCGCGAGCTGCTGGCCGAACTGCGGGGCGACATCGAGGCGCTGTTGCAGCCCACGCCCGACGATGCCGAGGTGCCCCCGGCCCCGGACGACGAGCCGCCACCCACCCCGCGCGAGGCCGCCATCGACCGCGCCCTGTTCGCCGCGCAGGACCTGCGCCTCTTCTGGCTGGACCACGCGCCGATGCCCGGCACGCGGCGGGTCGAGAAGCAGCCTGGCCGGAACGACCCCTGCCCGTGCGGGAGCGGCCGCAAGTTCAAGAAGTGCCACGGCGCGGTGGTCTAGAGTCGCAAGTCATGTCGTCCGAGTCCGAACCCCCAGGCGGCGATCTCGCCGGCCGCCACCTCGTGCTGGGCCTGTCCGGTGGCGTGGCCAGCTACAAGGCCGCCGAGCTGGCGCGCGAACTGCAGCGCGAGGGCGCCACCATGCAGGTGGTGATGACGGAGGCCGCGGCGCAGTTCATCACGCCGGCCACGATGCAGGCACTCACCGGGCGGCCGGTGGTCACCTCGCAGTGGGACCTGCGCGCGCCCAACGCCATGCCGCACATCAACCTCACGCGCGAGGCCGACGCCGTGCTGGTGGCGCCAGCCAGCGCCGACTTCATCGCGCAGCTGGCGCAGGGGCGGGCCGGCGAGATCCTGTCGCTGCTGTGCCTGGCGCGCCCGCGCGAGCGCTGCCCGCTGCTGCTGGCCCCGGCGATGAACCGCGAGATGTGGTCGCACCCGGCCACGCAGCGCAACCTGGCCCAGGTGCGCGCCGACGGCGCCACGGTGCTGGGCCCGGCTGCCGGCGACCAGGCCTGCGGCGAGGTGGGCGACGGCCGCATGCTCGAGGCCACCGAGCTGTGCGACGAGCTCGTGGCCTTCTTCCAGCCCAAGCACCTGGCCGGCCGTTCCGTGCTGGTGACGGCCGGGCCCACCTTCGAGCCCATCGACCCGGTGCGCGGCATCACCAACCGCAGCAGCGGCAAGATGGGTTTTGCCATCGCCCGCGCGGCGGCCGAGGCGGGTGCGCGCGTCACGCTCGGGGCCGGCCCGGTGGCGCTGGCCACGCCGCGGGGCGTGTTGCGCATCGATGTCGGCAGCGCACGCGAGATGCTCGACGCCGTGCTGCCGCTGGCGCCGCAGCACGAGGTCTTCGTCGCCACCGCCGCGGTGGCCGACTGGCGGCCTGCCGAGGAAGCCGCGCACAAGATCAAGAAGGCCGGCAGCGGCGCGGTGCCCGCGCTGGCCTTCGTCGAGAACCCCGACATCCTGGCCACCGTGGCACGCC
>JBKDQY010000033.1:0-10586 GCA_046341655.1 Betaproteobacteria bacterium
TGCATGGTGCACAACCCCGGCTTCGACTTCAACGACGACAACATCGCCGTCGGCAGCGCCTTCTGGGTGCGGCTGGCGCAACGCTTCCTGAACCCCACGGGAGAACCGGCATGAACGTGACCATCCTCGGCGCCGGCCTGCTCGGCGTCACCTCGGCCTACTACCTGCGGCAGCTCGGTCACGACGTGACCGTGGTCGACCGCCAGGCCACGCCCGCGGCCGAGACCAGCTTCGCCAACGGCGGGCAGATCTCGGTGAGCCACGCCGAGCCCTGGGCCAACCCGGGCGCGCCGCTGAAGCTGCTGCAGTGGCTGGGCCGCGAGGACGCGCCGCTGCTGTTCCGCCTGCGCGCCGACATGCGGCAGTGGCTGTGGGGCCTGCAGTTCCTGCGCGAGTGCACCCCGGGCCGCACGCGCCACAACATCGAGCAGATCGTGCGCCTGGGCACCTACAGCCGCAGCATGCTGCAGGCGCTGCGCGCCGAGCGCGGCCTGGCCTACGACCAGCGCACGCAGGGCATCCTGCACTTCTACACGAACCCCAAGGAGTTCGCGGCCGCCGAGGCCCCCGCGGCGCAGATGCGCGCGCTGGGTTGCGACCGCCGCGTCATCAGCGCCGACGAGGCCGTGGCGCTGGAGCCGGCGCTGCGCCACATCCGCCCGCAACTGGCCGGCGCCACCTACACGGCCGAGGACGAATCGGGCGACGCCAACCGCTTCGCCCGCGAGCTGGTGCAGCGCTGCATCGAGGACGGCGTGCAGTTCCGCATGAGCCACACCGTGACGGCGCTGCGCACGGCCGGCGGCGCCATCGACCACGTCGAGGCCACCGACAGCGAGGGCCGCTTCCAGCGCCTGCGCGCCGACGCCTACGTGCTGGCCATGGGCAGCCTGAGCCCGATGCTGGCGGCACCGCTGGGCATCAGGCTGCCGATCTACCCGGCCAAGGGCTACTCGGTGACCATGCCGGTGAAGGACGAGGCGCTGGCGCACCAGGTGTCGCTGACCGACGACGAGTACAAGCTGGTGTTCTCGCGCCTGGGCAACCGGCTGCGCATCGCCGGCACGGCCGAGCTCAACGGCTACGACCGCGACCTGAACCGCGTGCGCTGCGAGGCCATCGTCAAGCGCGTGGAGCAGCTGTTCCCCGGCGCCGGCGACACCGCGCAGGCGCAGTTCTGGACCGGCCTGCGTCCGGCCACGCCGAGCAACGTGCCCATCATCGGCCGCTCGAAGCTGCCCAACCTGTTCCTCAACACCGGCCACGGCACGCTGGGCTGGACGCACGCCTGCGGCTCGGGCAAGAGCATCGCGCGCATCGTCAGCGGGCTGGCGCCGGAGGTGGACTTCGCGTTCACGGGGCTGCAGGCCGGGCGCCGCAGCGCCCGGGCGGGGGCGGCGCAGCCGGCCTGAGGCCCCGGGGCCGCGGCCGGGGTCGCGCGGCCGGGGCCCTGCGGTGGACAATGCCGCGGTGCCCGCAGGACGCCTTGCCCCACCGAAGCCGCATGTCCTGGCGCACGCCCGCCGCGCCACCGTGCACGCGCTGCTGGCGGTCGCCCTGCTCCTGCCGACGGCGCTGTGGGCGACCGGGCCCGCGCCTGTGCCCGAGCGCGTGGAGCTGCCCAGCCTGGACCGCCGCGGGGGCGAACCGGTGCGGCTGCCCGGATTCTGGTTCGCGGCGGCTGCATCCGGCGAGGGTCCGGCGCGGCCGGCGCTGCTGCTGCTGCACGGCTGCGGCGGGCCCTATGCACCGCGCGGGCAGCAGCTGTCGGAGCGCATGCTGGAGTACGCCGCCTGGCTCAACGCGCTCGGCGTGCACGCGCTGGTGATCGATTCGCTCTCGCCGCGCGGCGAGAACGAGCTGTGCACCCAGCGCATGGCCGAGCGCCGCGTCACGCAGGTGCAGCGTCGGCGTGACGCGCTCGGCGCCCTGCAGTGGCTGGCCCGGCAGCCGGGCGTGGATGCGCAGCGCCTGGGCCTGCTGGGCTGGTCGCACGGCGGCAGCACGGTGCTGGCGGCCACCAATCTCAACCACCCCGAGGTGCGGCGCCTGACGCTGCGGCCGGCCCTGGCCGTGGCCTTCTACCCCGGCTGCGGCGCCGAGCTGCGCGCCGGCTACCTGGCCGCCGCGCCGCTGCTGCTGCAGGTGGGCGAGGACGACGACTGGACCCCGCCCGAGCCCTGCCGGCAACTGGCGGCGCAGGCCAGCGGCGCTGCCGTGGCCTACCACGCCTACCCGGGCGCGGTGCACGGCTTCGACGGCACCGCGGCCGTGACGTTGCGACGCGACGTACCCAACGGCGTGCGCCCTGGAGAGGGCGTGCGCCTCGGCGGCCAGCCCGAGGCGCGCGCGCAGTCGCGCGAGCGACTGCACGCATTCCTCCGCGAGCGGGCGGGCGTGCCCTAGCTGCCGGCGACGCGGCGCGGGTTGGCCTCAGGCCGCCTGCAGGCTCACCTGCACCTGATTGCGGCCGTCGCGCTTGGCGCGGTACAGCGCGTCGTCGGCGCGGGCCAGCGCTGCGTCGAGCGGCTCGCCGGGCCCGGCCATGGCCACGCCGATGCTGATGGTCAGCCCTGTCTCGAGCCCGGGGATCGCCCGCCACCGGGCCTGTTCAACGGCCAGGCGCAGCCGCTCGGCCACCGCCCGCGCCGCGGGCAGTCCGTCGACGGGCACGATGGCCACGAACTCCTCGCCGCCGTAGCGCGCCAGCGGCGCATCGGACCGCAGCTGCGCCTGCAGCGTGGCCGCGGCCAGGCGCAGCGCTTCGTCGCCGCAGGCGTGGCCGGCGCGGTCGTTGACGGCCTTGAAGTGGTCGATGTCCAGAATCAGCACGGCCACGGCGCCGCCGCGCCCGAGCTCGGCCGCCACCAGGGCCGGCGCCGTCTCGCGCAGGGCGCGCCGCGTCAGCACGCCGGTGAGCTCGTCGGTGCTGGCCCGGCGATGCAGCCGCTGCTGCAGCAGCGAGTTGAACAGGCCCAGCAGCAGGGTCGAGAAGACGATGGGCAGCACGCCGTAGGTCGCCGCCAGCGCCGGCAGCACCGCCTCGGGCAGGTACAGCAGGTCGATGCGCGGCGGGCCGTCGTAGGCGATCGTGCAGGCCAGCCGCAGCCAGCTCGACGACACCACCAGCAGCAGCACGAGCCCGAACACGCGCTCGGTGGCGTTGCGCGGGCTGGCCACGAAGCCCCGGCCCTGCCAGGCGGCCCAGGCGGTGCACAGCGCCAGCGTGGCGGCGTAGACCCGGCCCAGCACCATCGCCCCGGCGGCCTGGGCGAGCAGCAGGCCCAGCGCCAGGCCGACGACCAGCGCCGCCAGCACGCCGGCCGAGGGGTCGCGGCCCTGCATCAGGCCCAGCCCGTGCGCCAGCAGCAGGATGCCGCACAGGGTGCCGAAGGTCATCATCAACTGGAACGCCGGCTGCCCGACGACCGGGCCCAGGCCGGCCGGCACCAGCCCCAGGCCGAAGGTCACCAGGGCCGCGGCGTACCAGCCCAGCGCACTGCGCAGCCGGGCCTCGTCGGGGCGGGCCAGCCGCAGCATGGCGGCACCGGCCAGCGCCGAGACGCCGCAGATCAAATAGGCCGTCAGGACATCGACGTGCAGCATGCGGGCGACCGGGCTATGGAGGCTCCATCAGGGCAGCATCGGCACCGCCGTGCAGGACTTGAGGCTTGCCGGCGCTGCAAGAATGCACAGCCTCACGAACCGAGGGAGCCCCAGGATGACACCCGCCCTGCGCGCCGGCGGCGCCGCGCCGCCGTGAAGAGCGTCCGCCTGCACGAGGGCCGCGAGCGCAGCCTGCTGAAGCGCCACCCCTGGGTGTTCGACGGTGCCGTGGCGCGCGGCCGCGCCGACCCCGGCGAGACGGTGCGCGTCGAGGCCGCCGACGGCCGCTTCCTCGCCTGGGGCGCGTACAGCCCCGCCAGCCGCATCCGCGTGCGCTGCTGGAGCTTCGACGAGGCCGAGCGCATCGACGCCGGCCTGTTCGCGCGGCGCATCGCCCGCGCCGTGGCGCTGCGCCAGCGCCTGGCCGTGGCCAGCAGCGGCGTGCGCCTGGTGCACGGCGAGGCCGACGGCCTGCCGGGCCTGGTGGTGGACCGCTATGGCCAGGGACAGGGCGACGATGTGCTCGTGGCCCAGTTCGGCAGCGCCGGCGCGGAGCGCTGGAAGGCCGCGATCGCCGATGCACTGCTGCAGGCCACCGGCTGCACGCGCCTGTACGAGCGCAGCGACGCCAGCGTGCGCGAGCTCGAGGGCCTGCCCGCCGTCACCGGTTGGCTGCGCGGCGGCGGCGACACCGCGGTCACCATCACCGAGCACGACTGGCGCCTGACGCTGGACGTGGCCGAGGGCCACAAGACCGGCTTCTACCTCGACCAGCGCGACAACCGCGGCCTGCTGGCGCGCTGGGTGCGCCACTTCGGCATCGGCCGGGTGCTCAACACCTACTGCTACACCGGCGGCTTCACGGTGGCGGCGCTGGCCGGCGGCGCGCGCGAGGTGCTGAGCGTGGACAGCTCGGGCCCCGCGCTGGCGCGCGTGCAGCGGCACGTGCGGCTCAACGGCTTCGACGAGGCCGCCAGCCGCGTGGTGGAGGCCGACGTGCCGGCCTTCCTGAAGCAGGCGCTGCACGGCGGCGAGCGCTTCGACGCCATCGTGCTGGACCCGCCCAAGTTCGCGCCCACCGCCGCCCACGCCGAGCGCGCGGCGCGCGCCTACAAGCACATCAACCTGCTGGCCCTGCAGCTGCTGGCGCCGGGCGGCCTGCTGCTCACCTTCAGCTGCAGCGGCGGCGTCGGCGCCGACCTGTTCCACAAGATCGGGGCCGGCGCCGCGCTGGACGCAGGGGTCGACGGCGCCATCCTGCAGCGCCTGGAAGGCGCGCCCGACCACCCGACGACGATGACCTTCCCCGAGGGCGAGTACCTGAAAGGCCTCGCGGTGCTCAGGCAGGCCTGAGCCGCGCGCGCAGCGCCTGCTCGAGCTGGTTCCACACGTAGCGCATCGAGGCCGACCGGCGCAGTTCGTCGTGCGCGCACAGCCACACCTCCTGCACCTGGCCGAAGCGGTCGGCCAGCACGCGCCGCAGGCCGGGCCGCGTGGCGGCCACGTCCACCAGGTAGGCGGCGATGCCCATGCCGGCCTCGACGGCGGCCTGGCGCGCCAGGATCGAGTCGGAGCGCAGCCGGAAGCGGATGGGCCGGTCCGGCGGCTCGCCGCGCACCATGGGCGCCAGCGGCGTGGCCTCGCGGTCGAAGCCGGCCACGAAGACGCCCTCGGGGATGTCGAAGCCCGTCGGCTCGCCGTGGCGCTGCAGCAGCGATTCGTGCGCGTACAGGCCCAGTTCGGTGTTGCCCACGTGCACGGCGATGAGCCCGTCCTGCTCGGGCCTGAAGAAGCGCACCGCGATGTCGGCCTCGCGCCGCAGCAGGTTCTCGGCGCGGTTGGACACCGACAGCTCGATCTCCAGCTCGGGCTGCTCGGCCAGCATGCGCGCCACCAGCGGCGCCAGCACCTGCGTGGCGTACACCTCCGACGCGGCGATGCGCACCGTGCCCACCAGGGCGTGCCGCGCCCCGGCGAACAGGCGCTCGGCCTCGCGCGCCGAGGCCTTCATGGCCGAGACGGCGCCGTGCAGCGCGTGCCCGCGCTCGGTGGGCTTGAGCCGGCCGGGCTGGCGCACGAACAGCGCCTCACCCAGCGCACGCTCGAGCTCGCGCACGTGGCGGCCGACGCTGGGCTGCGTGGTGGCCAGCCGGCGCGCGGCCTCGGTGAGCGTGCCGGCCTCGTACACGGCGATGAACGAGCGCAGCAGGTTCCAGTCGCTGAGCTGCGGGCCGGCCGGCGGGGCCGCGCGAACGGGGTCTGCAGGACGTGGGCGCTCGGGCATCGGCTCAGTATCGCGCGCGTTCAGGTGCGCAGCATCGTGGCCAGTTCGCGGCGCGGCGAGGGCCCGGCGGGTGCGACGGAGTAGCCCACGCGCGCCAGCATCTGCACGGTGCCCTGGGCCGGGTCCACCCCCAGCGCGCGGTGCACGGCGGCGTAGGGCCCGCGCATGGCGTCGAATTCCTGCAGCGCCTGCGAAAGGGGGTGCATGTCCACGCCCGCCGCCGTGGCCAGCAGGTGCTGCCGCACGTAGGCGCGGCCGGCGTCGACCTGCTGCGCGCGCGCGTTGCCTGTGCTGGCCAGCCAGAGGAAGCCGCTGCCGGTCTCGTAGGGCATCCAGTGGTCCATCACGCGCTTCAGGCTGGACTGGCCGCGCTGCGGCACCTCCATGGGGTCGAACAGGCCCGCGGCGTGCAGCATGCGGACCATCGGGCTCGACATGCTGATGCCGTCGCGGTGCCGGGCGATGGCGTCGGGGCCGATGCGCATCAGGCGCGCCGACTCCAGCCACGTGGCCGGCGTGATGGCCTCGATCTCGTAGGCCTCGCGTGCGATGCGGCGCAGCGCCGCCACGGGCTCGGCCGCGGTCACCGTGCCGGCCTGCAGGCCGTGGCGGCGCGCCGCATCCACCCAGGCCGCGGCCAGCGCCTCTGGCAGCGGGCGGCCCTCGGCGTAAGCGGTCTTGGCGGTGTGGCGCCGCGCGATGGCGGCGTACAGCGGGTCGCGCGCGGCCGAGCCGGCCGGGCCCGTCGTGAGCGTGGCCACCCCGGTGCCGGCCGGCAGGCTGCGCGCGGCGGGCGCGCCCTGCGGGAAGAGCGTCACCGTCACCGCGTGCCCGCGCTCGGCCGCGGCGATCACGGCCTGCTCGATGAACGCGCCGCAACCGATCAGGATCTGGCGGCCGAAGGGGTCGGTCTCGGGCAGCAGACGCTCGCCGTCGCACACCAGGTGGATGCGGCCGGGCTCGCGCAGGTCGGCGATCCAGGGCTGGCGGTTGTGCGGGTTCGGTGCCAGCAGCGCATGCGCCAGCATGAAGCGGCGCAGCTCGGTCTCGGCCGTGGCCGTGCGCCAGGGCTGCACGGCGGCCTCGGGCAGGCCGCTGGCGCAGCCGGTGGAGCCCAGGCCGGCGGCCAGGACGGCGCCACCGCCGACCAGCCGGATGAAGGCGCGGCGCGGCGGCGCCGAGGGGGTGTTGCCAGGGAGCGGGAGGCGGTCGTTCATCGCGGGGGCTGTCGGGTGGTTTCGGGAGCCGCCATGGTCGGTCGGCTGCAGCCCCCTGACCAGCCGCCCTGCTGAATGCCGGCCATGCAAGCCTGCATGGCCGGCAGGCGCAGGGCGGCCGCACCGCTTCCGTGTCTGCCGCGGCTCCGTCCCGCCGTGTCGCCTCGGCCGGCCCGCCTCGCCGTTCAGCGCGAGAGCGCGAGCGTGTAGTTGCCCGACCCGCCGCTGAAGTAGCGTGCCCGCACGTACACCGTGGTGGCCGCGGCGCCGGCATTGCGCCAGCTGGCGCTGTCGGCCAGACCGGTGCCGTTCCGCGAGCGCGCCACCTCGGTGCCGCTGGCGTTGTAGATGTACAGGTCGTAGTCGGCGGTCGCCGGCGGCCGCAGCGTGGCGGTGATCGTGGCGCCGGCATTGAGCGACAGCCGGTAGTAGTCGGTGTCGGTGGTGCTGGCGATGCGGCCATTGACCGTGACGGGCGTGCTGCTGATCGCCTGGGCCGTGGCCAGGGTGTTGTTGCTCTCCACTTCGTTGACGGTGGTGCTCCCCCCGCCCGCAGCCGCCGCCACCGCCGCCGCCGCGTTGACGATGCCCGAGCCGCAGCCCGAGCAGGCGACCGGGAAGGCCCGCGCCGTGCTCTTGAGCAGGGACTCGACCTGATCGGGCGTGAGCGACGGGTTGCGCGCCAGCATCAGTGCCGCCACGCCAGCCACATGGGGCGAGGCCATCGAGGTGCCCTGGTACCAGGCGTAGCTGTCCGCACCCGGCGTCGTGGTGCCGGTGTTCAGCGTCGACAGCACGCCGTTGGTGGCGGCGCTCCGCACGTCGCCGCCGGGGGCGGCAACGTCCACCACCGTGCCGAAGTTGCTGTAGTAGGCCCGTCCGCCGCTTCGGTTGGTGGCGGCCACCGTCACCACGCCGGCGCAGCTGGCCGGCGTGAAGTTGGAGGCATTGGCGTTGCTGTTGCCGGCCGCCACCACCACCACCGTGCCGCGCGAGCGCGCACCGTTGATGGCGTTCTGCGTCGTCGTCGGGCAGGCACCGCCGCCGCCGAGCGACATGTTGATCACGCGCGCCGGCGTGGCGTTGGCGGGCACGCCCGGCACGCTGCCGCCCGAGGCCCAGGTGATGCCGTCGGCGATGTCGCTGGTGTAGCCGCCGCACTTGCCCAGCACGCGCACCGGCTGCACGCGCGCGCCGAAGGCCACGCCGGCCACGCCCGCCGCGTTGTTGGTGACCGCGGCGATGGTGCCGGCCACGTGCGTGCCGTGCCACGAACTGTTGGATGCCCCGGAGCCGCCGCCGCACTCGCCGGCAATGGTCCAGTCACCAGGGTCGAGCGCGCTGCCGTCGCGGCCGTCGCCGTCGTTGGCCACCGCGGTGTCGATGATCATGTCGTAGCCGGCCACGATGTTGCCCGCGAGATCGGCGTGGGGTCGGTAGCCGGTGTCGAGCACGGCCACGACGACGCCGCTGCCGGTGCTGCTGTCCCACGCGGTGGGGGCATTGAGGCCGCCGGTGGCCTCGTAGTAGTGCCACTGCTCGAGGTAGCGCGAGTCGGTGGGCGTGAGCAGCGGCCTGAGCATCAGGTCGGGCTCGATGTATTCGATGTCGGGATCGGCCGCCTGCATGGCGCGGGCAATGTCGGCAAGCCGCCTCGCATCGACACGGGCGTCGAGGCGCATCACGTGCGCGAGGTCGGCGGTCCGGCGCAGCGGTTGCATCTGCACACCGGCCTGGTTCAGCACCGCGTGGGCCTGCGCCATGCTCTGCAGCGTGGCGCGGAAGTGTCCGGGGCTCGCGTCGCGGTAGCGGATGATGAGCTGGTTGGTCATGGCCGGGGCCGTGGCGAGCAACGAAGCGCGCTCGTTGCCCATCTGCGACGGGTCGGCACTGCCGGCGTGGGCGGCGCCGGCGACGCTGCCCGCCACCAGAGCCAGCAACGACAGTCGCCTGCCCGCCTTGACTGCTGTTTTCATGGGTGAATCCTCCTGGTTGTGCTTGGAGCCAGACTTGGCCCTTGGGATGCTCGGCCCGGTTGACCCTGGCCGGAAGAGGGGGTTTCCATATGGCCCGGCTGGATCGTGGTCTGCAGCCCTCAGGCGCGGGGCAGCTTCAGCCGAGGGTCGAACTTGGCGCGCTTGACTGCGAAGTAGGCCTTCACGTTGCGAACATTGGCGTCCTGCGTGAACAGGCGCTGGGCCAGCGCCTGGTAGCCCGGCATGTCCGCGCAGTGCACGACGAGCACGAAGTCCGGCCCGGGCGAGACGCGCCACAACTGCTGCACCTCGTCGTCGGCGGCGATGCGCTGCTCGAAGGCGTCGAGGTGCTCGGCACCCTGGCGGTCGAGCGTGATCTCCACCAGGGCCGTCAGGCCGTGGCCGATGCGGTCGGGGTTCAGCAGCGCCACCTTCCGCGCGATGACGCCGGCATCCATGAGCCGCCGCACGCGGCGCAGCGCCGTGGCCGGACTGGTGTGCGCCGCCTGGGCCAGGGCCTGATTGGTGAGCGAGGCGTCTGCCTGCAGCAGCTCGAGCAGGCGGCGGTCGGTGGCATCGAGATCTATGACAGTAACTTGCAAGAACATCCTTTGAATGAATGAATATCTTGCATGTTCTCACGCTCGAAATACTCGATCAATGAAGTGCCTTGTATGAAGCCATAGATCACCGAAGCACACCTAGGATCACCCCCCTCGAACCCCTGGAGGCAGCCATGTGCGGCATCGTCGGTGCGGTCAGCACGCGCAACATCGTCCCCATCCTGATCGAGGGCCTGAAGCGGCTGGAGTACCGCGGCTACGACAGCTGCGGCGTGGCCGTGCACCAGGGCGGCGAGTTGCGGCGAGCGCGCAGCACCAGCCGCGTGGCCGAGCTCGAGGCCGGCGCGGCGGCCGACGGCATCAGCGCCGGCACCGGCATCGCGCACACGCGCTGGGCAACGCACGGCGCGCCGGCCGTGCACAACGCGCACCCGCACTTCAGCGCCGGCCCCACGCTGGGCAAGGAAGCGAGGGAAGCCGCCAGCGGCAAGGTGGCGCTGGTGCACAACGGCATCATCGAGAACCACGACGAGCTGCGCCGCGAGCTGCAGGGCAAGGGCTACGCCTTCGCCAGCCAGACCGACACCGAGGTGATCGCGCACCTGGTGCACAGCCTGTACGACGGCGACCTGCTCGACGCCGTGCAGCGCGCGCTGCCGCGGCTGAAGGGCGCCTACGCCATCGCCGTGTTCTGCCGCGACGAGCCTCACCGCGTGGTGGGCGCGCGCGAGGGCAGCCCGCTGGTGGTGGGCGTGGGGCAGGGCGAGAACTTCCTGGCCAGCGACGCCATGGCGCTGGCCGGCGTGACCAACCAGATCGTCTACCTCGAGGAGGGCGACGTCGTCGACCTGCAGATGGGCAAGGTCTGGATCAGCCGGCTCGATGCCGCCAGCCAGCGCTACGGCGCCGTCGAGCGGCCGGTGCGCACGGTGCACGCGCA
>JBKDQY010000034.1:0-9886 GCA_046341655.1 Betaproteobacteria bacterium
ATCAAGCAGCTGATGAAGCTGGGCCAGATGGTCACCATCAACCAGCAGCTCGACCAGGAGACGGCGATGATCGTCGTCGAGGAGATGGGCCACAAGGCGATGGCCGCCAAGCTCGACGACCCCGAGGCCTTCACCGAGGAGGAGGCCAAGGCGCACGAGGCCGAGGCACTGCCGCGGCCGCCTGTGGTCACCGTGATGGGTCACGTCGACCACGGCAAGACCTCGTTGCTGGACTACATCCGCCGCGCCCGCGTGGCCGCGGGCGAGGCCGGCGGCATCACGCAGCACATCGGCGCCTACCACGTCGAGACGCCGCGTGGCGTGATCACCTTCCTCGACACCCCCGGCCACGCCGCGTTCACGGCCATGCGCGCACGCGGTGCGAAGGCCACCGACATCGTCATCCTGGTGGTGGCGGCCGACGACGGCGTGATGCCGCAGACGAAGGAGGCCATCAGCCACGCCAAGGCGGCGGGCGTGCCCATCGTCGTGGCGATGAACAAGATCGACAAGCCCGACGCCAACGTCGAGCGCGTCAAGAGCGAGCTGGTGGCCGAGGGCGTGGTGCCCGAGGACTTCGGCGGCGACTCGCCGTTCGTGCCCGTGTCAGCCAAGGTCGGCACCGGCGTCGACAGCCTGCTCGAGCAGGTGCTGCTGCAGGCCGAGGTGCTGGAGCTGAAGGCGCCCACCGAGGCCGCGGCCAAGGGCATCGTCATCGAGGCCAAGCTCGACAAGGGCCGCGGCCCGGTGGCCACGGTGCTGGTGCAGAGCGGCACGCTCAGCAAGGGCGACGTCGTGCTGGCCGGCAGCAGCTACGGCCGCGTGCGCGCGATGCTCGACGAGGACGGCCACGCCACCGACTCCGCCGGGCCGTCGATGCCGGTGGAGATCCAGGGCCTGCCCGAGGTGCCGCAAGCCGGCGACGAGTTCATGGTGCTGGCCGACGAGCGGCGTGCCCGCGAGATCGCCACCTTCCGCCAGGGCAAGTACCGCGAGGTCACGCTCAACAAGCGGCAGGCCGCCAAGCTCGAGGGCATGTTCGAGAACATGGGCGAGGGACAGGCTCAGACGCTGGCGCTCATCGTCAAGGCCGACGTGCAGGGCTCGCAGGAGGCGCTGGCGCAGAGCCTGCTCAAGCTCAGCACGCCCGAGGTGCGGGTGCAGATCGTGCACGCCGCGGTCGGCGGCATCACCGAGAGCGACATCAACCTCGCCATCGCGTCCAAGGCCGTGGTCATCGGCTTCAACGTGCGCGCCGATGCCGGTGCACGCAAGCTGGCCGAGGGCAACGGCGTCGACGTCCGCTACTACAACATCATCTACGACGCCGTTGATGAGGTGAAGGCGGCCATGGGCGGCATGCTGGCGCCCGAGCAGCGCGAGGAGGTCATCGGCACCGCCGAGATCCGCACGGTGTTCGTGGCCAGCAAGATCGGCACGGTGGCCGGCTCGATGGTCACGGCCGGCGTGGTTCGCCGCGACGCGCGCTTCCGCCTGCTGCGCGACAACGTGGTCATCTACACCGGCGAGGTCGAGGGCGTGCGCCGCTTCAAGGACGACGTGCGCGAGGTCAAGGAAGGCTTCGAGTGCGGCATCAAGCTGAAGAACGTCACCGACATCAAGGAAGGCGACCAGCTGGAGTTCTTCGAGGTCAAGGAGGTCGCGCGCACGCTGTGAGGCGGGCGCCGACGCTGCAATCCAGCGATCAGCCCCGCCCGCGCGGCGGGGCTGATTCATTTGGAGCACGACGATGCGACACAAAAAGGCCACCCCCAACCGCAGCTTCCGCATCGCCGACCAGATCCAGCGCGACGTGTCGGAGCTCATCCGCGAGCTGAAGGACCCGCGCATAGGCCTGGTCACGATCAACAGCGTCGAGGTCTCGCCGGACTACGCGCACGCAAGGGTCTTCTTCTCGGTGCTGATCAGCGATCCGGCCGCGTGCGAGCAGGCCCTCAACGAGGCCGCCGGCTTCCTGCGCAACGGGCTGTTCAAGCGGCTGCAGATCCACACCGTGCCGACGCTGCACTTCCAGTTCGACAAGACCACCGAGCGCGCGGCCGACCTCTCCGCGCTGATCGCGCGCGCCAACGCCGTGCGGGCCAAGGAATGACCCTCCCCCGCAGCGCCTTCGGCGCACCCCGCGAGGGGGGCGCCCCCAGCGGCCCGGCAAAGCCGGCTCCGCGGCGGCCGCTTGAGAGAGCGCCGCGCCGCCCGCTGCACGGCGTGCTGCTGCTCGACAAGCCGCTGGGCTGGAGCAGCAACGACGCCCTGCAGAAGGTCAAGGGCATGCTGCGCGCGGAGAAGGCCGGCCACACCGGCACGCTGGACCCGCTGGCCACGGGCCTGCTGCCGCTGTGCTTCGGCGCCGCCACCAAGTTCAGCCAGGCCAGCCTCGACGCCGACAAGCGCTACACCGCCACGCTCCGGCTTGGCCAGCGCACGAGCACCGGCGACCGCGAGGGCGAGGTGGTGCAGAGCCGCCCGGTGTCGCTGGACCGCGCCGCGATCGAGGCCGCCTGCGCCCGCTTCACTGGCTCGATCGAGCAGCTGCCCCCGATGCACAGCGCGATCAAGCACGAGGGCCGCAAGCTCTACGACCTGGCGCGCGCCGGCGTCGAGGTGGCGCGCACGCCGCGCCGCGTGACGATTCATGCGCTGGACATCCTGAACTGGCAGGCTGACGAGCTCGTGATCGACGTGCGCTGCAGCAAGGGCACCTACATCCGCACCCTGGCGGAGGACATCGGCGAGGCGCTGGGCTGCGGCGCCCACCTGGCTGCGCTTCGGCGCACCGCCAGCGGCAGCCTCGGCGTGGCCGACGCGGTGACGATCGAGCAGCTCCAGGCACTCGAGCCCGCCGCCCGAGAGGCGCTGCTGCGCCCGCCGCAGGTGCTGCTCGGCGACACCCCCGAGGTGCGCCTGCCCGCCGACGAGGCCGGCCGCTTCCTCACCGGCCTGCGCCGGCGCGTCGCGCTGGCCGATGCGCCAGCCGTCAAGGTGTTCGGTCCTGGCCCGCGGGAGCACGGCGCCTTCCTCGGCACCGCCCACATCACTGCCGGCGAGTTGATCCCCGACCGCCTGCTCAGCCCCCTCGAAGTGCAAGGCAGCACCCCATGACCACGCAAGCCGCCATCCGCAACATCGCCATCATCGCCCACGTCGACCACGGCAAGACCACGCTGGTGGACCAGCTGCTGCGCCAGAGCGGCACCTTCCGCGAGAACGAGAAGGTCGCCGAGCGCGTGATGGACAGCAACGACATCGAGCGCGAGCGCGGCATCACCATCCTGGCCAAGAACTGCGCCGTGCAGTGGCAGGGCACCCACATCAACATCGTGGACACGCCCGGACACGCGGACTTCGGCGGCGAGGTCGAGCGGGCCCTGTCCATGGTCGATGGCGTGGTGCTGCTGATCGACGCGCAGGAAGGCCCGATGCCGCAGACCCGCTTCGTCACCAAGAAGGCGCTGGCCCTGGGCCTGAAGCCCATCGTCGTGGTCAACAAGGTCGACAAGCCCGGCTCGAGGCCCGACTACGTGATCAACGCCGCCTTCGAGCTGTTCGACAAGCTCGGCGCCAACGACGAGCAGCTGGACTTCCCGGTGGTGTATGCCAGCGGCCTGAACGGCTGGGCCGCGATGGCCGAGGGCGAGCCCGGCGAGGCCTGGGGCAACGACATGGCGCCGCTGTTCGACACCGTGCTGAAGCACGTACCGCCGCACCAGGGCGACCCGGCGGCACCGCTGCAGCTGCAGATCAGCTCGCTGGACTACTCCACCTACGTCGGCCGCATCGGCGTGGGCCGCGTCAACGCCGGCACCGTGCGGCCGGGTCTGGACGTGCTCATCTGCCAGGGCGAGGACGGCCCGCGCCGCAAGGGCCGCATCAACCAGGTGCTCACCTTCGAGGGCCTGGAGCGCCGGCAGGCCGACAGCGCCGGGCCCGGCGACATCGTGCTGATCAATGGCATCGAGGACATCGGCATCGGCGAGACCGTCACCAGCGCCGAGACGCCCACCCCGCTGCCGATGCTGAAGGTGGACGAGCCGACGCTGACGATGAACTTCTGCGTCAACACCAGCCCCCTGGCCGGCCGCGAGGGCAAGTTCGTCACCAGCCGACAGATCTGGGACCGGCTGCAGAAGGAGCTGCTGTCCAACGTGGCGCTGCGCGTCAGGGAAAGCGGCGAGGACGGCGTGTTCGAGGTCTCGGGCCGCGGCGAGCTGCACCTGACGATCCTGCTCGAGAACATGCGCCGCGAGGGCTACGAGCTCGCGGTGAGCAAGCCGCGCGTGGTGTTCCACGATGTCGGCGGTGAACGCCACGAGCCCATCGAGCTGCTCACGGTGGACGTGGAGGACCAGCACCAGGGCGGCGTGATGCAGGCCCTGGGCGAGCGCAAGGGCGAGCTCGTCAACATGGAGACCGACGGCCGCGGCCGCGTGCGGCTGGAGTACCGCATCCCGGCTCGGGGGCTGATCGGCTTCTCCAACGAGTTCATGAACCTCACGCGCGGCACCGGTCTCATCAGCAACATCTTCGACGGCTACGAGCCCTACAAGGGCGAGATCGCCAGCCGCAAGAACGGCGTGCTGATCAGCATGGACGACGGCGAGATCTTCACCTACGCGCTGGGCAAGCTCGACGACCGCGGCCGCCTGTTCGTGAAGGCCGGCGACCCCGTCTACGAGGGCATGATCGTCGGCGTGCACAACCGCGACAACGACCTCGTGGTCAACGCCACGCGCACCAAGCAGCTGACGAACTTCCGCGTCAGCGGCAAGGAGGACGCGATCAAGGTCACGCCGCCGATCGACCTGACGCTGGAGTACGGCGTCGAGTTCATCGAGGACGACGAACTCGTGGAGATCACGCCGAAGAGCATCCGCTTGCGCAAGCGCTTCCTGAAGGAGCACGAGCGCAAGCGGGCCAGCCGCGAGGCCTGACCCCCCATGACGCGCGGGCAGGCCCTGGCCACGATGGTGGCCGTGACGCTGATGTGGAGCATCGCGGGCGTGGTCTCGCGCTGGCTCGACGACGCTTCCGGCTTCGAGATCACCTTCTGGCGCAGCGCCTTCAACGCGCTGGCGCTCGTGGTGCTGCTGATGGTGCTGCGCGGGCCGGCGCGCCTGTGGGCCACGCTGCGCGGCAGTGGCCGCGCGCTGTGGCTGTCTGGCGTGTGCTGGAGCGTGATGTTCACCGCCTTCATGGTGGCGCTCACCCTCACCTCGGTGGCCAACGTTCTGGTGACGATGGCGCTGGGGCCGCTGTTCACGGCGCTGCTGTCGCGCGCGGTGCTGGGCCACCGCCTGGAGCCCCGCACCTGGGTGGCCATCGCGCTGGCAGGCGTGGGCATCGCCTGGATGCACGGCTCGAACGTGCAGGGCGGGGACGCCCGTCAGTGGCTGGGCACGCTTGTGGCGCTGGCGGTGCCGGTGGCTGGCGCCGTCAACTGGACGCTGCTGCAGCACCTGAAGACGCGTGCAGCGGGCGGCGACGAGGCCCGGGACATGCTGCCCGCCGTGCTGCTGGGCGCGCTGATCTCGGCGGCCGTGACGCTGCCGCTGGCCTGGCCCTTGAACGCCAGCACGCACGACGTGGGCTGGCTGGCCATGCTGGGCGTGGTGCAGCTGGCCATCCCCTGCCTGCTGGCGGTGACCGCGGCGCGCGTGCTGTCGGGGCCCGAAATGTCGCTGCTGGCGCTGCTCGAGGTGGTGTTCGGCGTCGCCTGGGCCTGGCTGGGCGCGGGCGAGTCGCCCACGCTCGCCGTGCTCGGCGGCGGCGCGCTGGTGCTGCTGGCACTGGCGGGCAACGAGCTGCTGGCCCTGCGGCGCGCCCGCGCCGCGGTCAGCTGACACGGCGCCACAGGGCAAGCCCCGGCCGCCCGGGCACCACGCCGGTCTAGCATCCGCGGCACCGGTGCGCACCTGCACGCACCCTGGAGACCGTCCCCATGAAGCAGCTCTCGGGCCTCGACGCGACCTTCCTGTACCTCGAGACGCCCGAGATGCCCATGCACGTGGGTGCGCTGCACCTGTTCGAGCTGCCGCCCGGCACCCGGGGCCGCTTCGCAACCCGCCTGCGCGAGCACGTGGCCTCGCGCCTGCCGGTCACGCCCGTGCTGCGGCGCCGCCTGTGGTGGATGCCGCTGAACATGGCCAACCCGGCCTGGGTGGACGCCGAGCCCGACCTGAAGCAGCACATCGTCGAGATCCGCCTGCCCCGGGTGGGCGGCCGCGCGGCCGGCATGCGCGAGCTCGAGGCCCAGGTCTCGGCGCTGCACCCGGTGCTGCTAGACCGCAGCCGCCCGCTGTGGAAGTTCCACGTCTTCGAAGGGCTGGCCCCCGGCCCCAACGGCGAGCGGCGCGTGGCGCTGTACACGCAGCTGCACCACGCCGCCGTCGACGGGCAGGCCGCGGTGGCGCTGGCCAACGCGCTGCTGGACACCACGCCCGAGCCGCGCCGGCTCGACCTGAAGCCCTCGGGCCGGGCGCGCACCTTCGAACTGGGCATGACGGAGATGCTGCGGGGCGTGCTGGGCCTGCAGGCGCAGAAGGTGGCCGACATCGTGCGCAAGCTGCCCGACACGGTGGGCACGCTGAAGGACGCCACGGTGCAGGCCACTCTCTCTGCGCTGGCCGGCAGCACGCTGCTGGGGGGCAAGGGCCGCTCGGCTGGCAACCTGACGCTGGCGCCGCGCACGCCCATGAACGTGTCCGTGACCGGCACGCGCGCCTTCGCCACCGTGACGCTGCCGCTGCACGAGCTGCGCGCCCTGGGACGCGTGCACGGCGCCACCGTCAACGACATGGTGCTCGCGGTGTGCAGCGGCGCGCTGCGGCGCTACCTGGCGCGCCACCGCAAGCTGCCGAAGAAGAGCCTGGTGGCGGCGGTGCCGATCTCGCTGCGCGAGAAGGGCGACACCACCGCCGACAACCAGGCCAGCATGAGCCTGATCAGCCTGGGCACGCACCTGGCCGATGCGGGCGCGCGGCTGGCGCACGTCGTCGCTGCGTCATCGGCCATGAAGTCCACCATGGGCAGCCTGAAGAAGATCCTGCCGACCGACTTCCCGTCGCTGGGCGTGCCCTGGCTGATGGAGGCCGCCGCCGCGCTGTACGGCCGGGCGCGCGTGGCCGACCGCATCCCGCAGGTCGCCAACGTGGTCATCAGCAACGTGCCGGGGCCGCCGGTGGCGCTGTACATGGCCGGCGCGCGCATGATCACCAACTACCCGGCCAGCATCGTCGTGCACGGGATGGCGCTGAACATCACCGTGCAGAGCTACGAGCACTCGCTGGACTTCGGCCTGATGGCCGACGGCGCCGCCATGCCCGACGTGCGCGAGCTTGCCGAGGCCGTGGCCATCGCCTTCGACGACCTGCGCCTGCTGCCGCAGCCCGGCGAGCCGGGCCACGCCGACACCCCGGATGCCGCCGCCGTGGCCCGTGCCGCCCGGCAGGCCGTGGCGCAGGCGGCGACGAAGGTGGTGCGCGGCACGGCCGGCGGCATCGGCCGCACCGTGGGCGGGCTGGTCAAGGGCGCCGTCGGCTCGGTGGTGGGTGCCGCGGTGGCCGGGTCGGTGAAGGCGGCGGCGCGAGGACGGCCGGCCAGCGCCGCACCCCGCGCGCGCCGCCGGGCCTGAGGGTCTGCAGGCGTCCACAATGCCGCCATGCGCAAGCGCCGCGCCAAGCCCGCCCCCGACCCTTTCTCCCCGCTGCAGGCCGAGGAGCTGGTCGCCGCACCCGGCCCATGGCAGTTGATGCTGGAGATGCGCGCGCCCTGGGAGTACGCGGCGCTGCTGGCGGCCACGCCGTGGCTCAGCCAGCTGCCGCAGGGCGACGGCCACCCGGTCATCGTGTTCCCGGGGCTGGGCGCCTCGGACACCAGCACGCTGCCGATGCGGCAGTTCCTGCGCCAGCGCGGCTACACGCCCTACGCCTGGCAGCAGGGCTTCAACTTCGGGCCGCGCCACGGCGTGCTCGACGCCGCGCGCGCCCGCGTGCAGCACCTGGCCGATCGCCATGGCGAGACCGTGAGCCTGGTGGGCTGGAGCCTGGGCGGCATCTACGCGCGCGAGATCGCCAAGGAGCAGCCCGCGCTGGCACGCTGCGTCGTCACGCTGGGCTCGCCCTTCGCGGGCCACCCGCGCGCCACCAACGCCTGGCGCTTCTACGAGCTCGTCAGCGGCCAGGCCGTGCACTCCGACGAGGAGCTGCTGGCGCAGATCCGCCAGCCGCCCGCGTGCCCCACCACCAGCATCTACAGCCGCACCGACGGCATCGTGGCCTGGCAGTGCAGCCTGAACGAGGCCGCGCCGCACACCGAGAACATCGAGGTGCACGCCAGCCACGTGGGCATGGGCCTGAACCCGCTGGCCCTGTACGTGGTGGCCGACCGCCTGGCCCAGCCCGCCGGCGCCTGGAAGCCCTTCGACGCGCACGGCGCGCGGCGCTGGTTCTACAAGACCACCCACCACGGCCCGCTGGCCGCCGCGCGCTGATGCGGCTGGTGGCGGCCAACGGCACCGCCCTGGAGGTCGAGGACCTGGGGCCGGCGGGTGCCGAGCCGGTGATGCTGGTCATGGGCCTGGGCATGCAGCTCGTCGCCTGGCCCGAAGAGTTCGTGCAGCGGCTGCTGGCACACGGATTCCGCGTCATCCGCTTCGACAACCGCGACGCCGGCCTGAGCCAGGGCTTCGACGCGCTCGGCAAGCCCAACCTGGCCGCGGCCGGCATCAGGCACCTGCTGCACCTGCCCGTGAAGCCGCCGTACACGCTGGCCGACATGGCAGCCGACACCCTGGGCCTGATCGACGCGCTGGGCCTGCGGCGCGTGCACCTGGTGGGCGCTTCGATGGGCGGGATGATCGCGCAGCACGTCGCGGCCCGGCATCCCGGCCGCGTGGCCAGCCTGGCGCTGCTGATGACCACCAGCGGTGCCCGCCACCTGCCGCAGCCGGGCTGGGACGTGCGCGGGATGCTGATGCAGCGCCCCGACGGCCGCGACGCCGAGGCGGTGGTGGCCCACCTCGAGCGGCTGCTGCGCGTCATCGGTTCGCCCGGCTACCCGGCCGAGCCCGAAGCGTTGCGCCAGCGCCTGCGCGCCACCGTGGCCCGCGCCTGGCGTCCTGCCGGCACCGCCCGGCAGCTGGCGGCGGTGGTGGCCGACGGCGACCGGCGCGCACTGCTGCCGTCCATCAGCGCACCCACGCTCGTCATCCACGGCGAGGCCGACCCCCTGGTGCCGGTGGAGGCGGGGCACGAGCTGGCACGGCTGATCGCGGGCGCCGAGGCCGACTTCGTGCCCGGCATGGGGCACGACCTGCCGCCTGTCCTGATGCCGCGGCTGGCCGACCGCATCGCGGCCAACGCGCGCCGGGCGGGCATGATGCCGCCATGAGCATCCGCCACCTCGACGCGCTCTTCGATCCCCGCTCCGTGGCCGTCGACGGGGCCACCGACAAGGCGGGCAGCGTCGGTGCCACCGTCTGGCGCAACCTGCGCCGCGGCGGCTTTCCGGGCCCGTGCTGGCCTGTGAACCCCGGGCGCGCCACGGTGGGCGGCGAGCCGGCCTTCGCCAGCGTGGCCGCGCTGCCCGCCGCACCCGAGCTGGCCGTGGTGTGCACGCCGCCGGCGGCTGTGCCGGGCGTGATCGCCGAGCTCGGCGAACGCGGCACCCGGGCCGCCGTGGTGCTGACCGCCGGCCTGACGCCCGCGCAGAAGCAGGCCATGCTCGACGTCGCGCGGCGCCACCTGCTGCGCATCCTGGGCCCCAACTGCCTGGGCCTGATCGCGCCCCATGCCCGGCTCGACGCCAGCTTCGCCCACGTGGCCGTGCCGGCCGGCGGGCTGGCCTTCGTGTCGCAGTCGGGCGCGCTGGT
>JBKDQY010000035.1:0-6426 GCA_046341655.1 Betaproteobacteria bacterium
GCCGCCCGGGCAGCCCAACGTGTCCATCAGCTGCGCGTACAGCCCCGGGCCGATCAGCGGCACCTGCAGCGGGTTGATGACGACGTCGATCTGCCACTGCGCCGACAGCGTGGCCTCCGCGCGCCCGGTGGCGCTGGCCACGGCGCGCGCCAGCGCGGCGGTGCCCTGCTGCACCGAGGCGTTGCCGGTGCCGGTGTTCAGCACCTCGGCCCGCGCGAAGCCGGCCGCGCCCACCTGCCACGGCGGCGGCGGCGTGATCAAGCCCGGCGGCGCCGCGTACCAGGCCTCCGCCGCCAGCGTGCCCGGCGCGGCGGCGCTGCCGCTGGCCGGCGGTGGCACGCGCGAGGGGTCGATCCAGCCGCGGTTCTCGAGGAACGCGCTCGCGGTCATTCCGCCGCCAAGGGCCATCACATCGGCAGGCAGCACGGCCGGCAGGGCAGCGGTCAGCAGGGCAGTCAGCAAATGGCGAGAACGGCGTGGGGAAGGCATGGCGCAGGCTCCGGTGACGTCGATGGGGCGAGTCTGGAAGGTGATCCGGCGCGTGGTCTCCCCCGTCCGCAGGACAGCGTTCCCTGGGCGTTCCACGGCCGTTGCCTACACTGCCGCGAACCCTTGTCTGAACCTGCTTTGCGTGCCGCCGCCGAGCCCTTTCACATCAGCTGACACCCTGGCCGTGCTGGGCCCGCCAAGCCTGGCCGGGCGCGTGCTGCCCGACGAGCGCCCGACGCAACTGCTGGTGCTGCTGGCCACCACCGGCGGTGGCGTGCTGGCGCGCGCCGAGGCCGCCGCGCGCCTGTGGCCGGCGCTCGACGACGCGGCGCGCCTGCGCAATCTGCGCAAGACGCTGCACCGGCTGCGCAGCCAGCACGGCGACGGGCTTATCGACGCCGACGGCGCGCTGCTGGCGCTGCGCGTGCCCACCGACCTGGCCGCGCTCGATGCGCTGCTGCAGCAAGGCCGCGCCACCGACGCGCTGGCGCTGCTGCGCGGCCCGCTGGCCGCGGGCCTGGCGGCCCAGGAGGCGGCACCGCCGTGGCTGCAGGCCGCGCGCGAGCGGGCGCTGGCACGCTGGCGTCACGCGCTGCTGGCCGCCCTTCCAACGCTGCCGCCGGCCCGCGCCGAGGCCGAGCTGATGCGGCTGCGGGTGCTCGACCCGCTCGACGAGCCGCTGCTGCGCGCCCACCTCGACCGCCTGGCCGCCGACGGGCGCCGCGAGGCCTGGTTGCGCGAGCGCCGCACCTACGAGCAGCGCCTGCGGGCCGAGCTGGGCCTGCCGCTGCCGGCGTCGCTGCAGGGCGAGCCCGGCCCCGCGCCGGCCGACCGCGCGGCGCCGCCGGTGGCCCCGGCGCCCGGCTTCGTGGGCCGCAGCGACGAGCTGGATCAGCTCGCGCCGCGCTTGGCCACGCCGGGCCTTCGCCTCGTGCTGCGCGGCCCGGGCGGCATCGGCAAGACGCAGCTCGCCGCGGCACTGGCGCGGCAGGCGCCGCAGGCCGGGCTGGCCGTCGTCTGGTGGCCGCTGGCCGAGGCCACCGACGCCGTCACGGCCTTCGGGCGGCTGGCCGCCGAGCTGGGCGCCGAGCGCGCCGACGACGCGGCGCTGGCCGCCGCGCTGCGCCGCCGCCCGACGCTGGTGGTGGCCGACAACGCCGAGACGGTGTTCGACGCCGCGCCCGACCTGGGCCCGGCGCTGCACGCGCTGGCCGAGGCGGCACCCGAGGTGCGCTGGCTGTTCACAGCGCGCCACGCGCCACCGCTGCCGGGGCTCGTCGACGTGGCCGTCGGCGGGCTGGAACAGCCCGACCCGGCAGACCCGCCCGGCGCCGTGCTGCGCAGCGCCGCAGCGCAGTTGCTGGTGGCGCGGGCCACGGCGCTCGACCCCGGCTTCGAGCCACGCCCGCAGGCCGCCGCGCTGGGGCGCCTGGCGCGGGCGCTGGCCGGCCATCCGCTGGCCCTGGAGCTGGCGGCGGCGCAGCTGCGCACCGCCTCGGCCGAGGCGCTGGCGCGCGAGGCCGAGGCGGGCGACGCGCCGGCCGAACTCGAGCCCCTGTTCGATGCCAGCTGGCGCGCGCTGCCGCCGCCGCTGCAACCGGCGCTGGTGCGGCTGGCGGCGCTGCCGCCAGGGCTGTCGCGCGCCGCGGTGCTGGCCGGCGGCGCGCTGCGGCCGGCGGCGCTGCAGGCGCTGGCGCTGCGCTCGTGGCTGGAGCCCGAGCCCATGCCTGGCGATGGCGCACCCGCGCCGGCGCGCTGGCGGCTGCACCCGCTGCTGCGCGCCTGGCTGCGCCGCCACCAGCCCGCCGACGCCGCCACGGCGCGCGCCGCGCTGCACGCGGCGATCGACGCCATGCTGGGCGAGGGCCAGGCCGTGCTCGCACCCGGCGGCACCGACAAGCCTGGCGCGCTGGACTGGCTGGAGCGCGAACTGCCGCTGCTGCGCGAGGCCTTCGCGCAGGCCGTCGACCACGGCGATGCGTCGCGCCTGGCGCTGCTGGCGCCGGCGCTGGCCGCGCTGTTCGAGCAGCGTGGCCGCCGCGCCGAGGGGCTGGCGCTGCTGGCCGACGCGACCACGCGGCTGGCGGCCCGGCCGCTGGCCACGCGCGGGCCGGTGCAGTCGGCCCGCGCGCTGCTGTGCCTGCGCGCCGGGCGGCTGGACGAGGCGCTGCTGCTGGCGCGCGGCCTGGTGCGGGCCGCTCCGCGCGAACGCACCACCAGCGCGCGCACGCGCGGCCTCGTGCACTGGCAGCGCGGCGAACTCGCCGCGGCCGCCCAGGCCTTCGAGGCCGCCCACGCGCTGGCCGTCGAGCACGGCCTCGACGACCTGGTGCTCGACGCCGTCAACAACCGCGCGATCATCGACCATGTCGCCGGCCGCGAGGCCGAGGCCGAACGCGGCTACCGCCAGGTGGCCGCGCTGGCGGCGGCACGCGGCTCGGTGCGGCTGCAGGCGACGGCGCTCCTGAACCTGGGCTCGCTGCTGCACCCGGCCGGCCAGGGCCGCGCCGCGCGCGAGGCGCTGGAGGGCGCGCTGGAGCTGATCGACGCACACGGCCTGCACTCGATCCGCTTGCACGCGCTGGGCAACCTGGGCGGTGCGCTGCTGGAGATCGGCGACGGCGAAGCGGTGTCGGCGCTGCGGTCGCTGCTGCCGCGCCTGGAGGCGGCGCTGCCAGCCGGCGAGACGGCGCAGCACATCACGCTGCACCGGCTGCAGGCGCTGCTGCACGCGCGCCACGGCGACGCCATGCGGGCCTGGGCGCCGCTGCGCCAGGCCTGGTGCCTGGCGCTGGCGCTGGGCCAGGCGCCGCAGCAGTCGGGCATCGCGCTCGACGCCGCGCAGGCCTGGATCGCCAACGACCACCGCCGCACGGCACTGGCCTGGCTGGCTTGGCTGCAAGGCCACGCCCACTGGGACGCCGACCGCCGCGAGGCCGCCCGGCTGGGCGCGCGGTTGCGCCCCTCCGCGGCCGAGGCGCAGGAGGCGCACGCAACCGCCGCCGCGCTGTCGCTCGCGGCACTCGGCGCGGCGCTGGAGCGGGAGGCGCAGGCGCACCCGTAGCATTGGGGGCCCATGCCCGCCCCCCTTCTGCGCCTCGACGGCATCACCAAGCGCTTCGGCACGCTGCTGGCCAACGACGGCATCACGCTCACGCTGCGCGCCGGCGAGGTGCTGGGCCTGCTGGGCGAGAACGGCGCCGGCAAGAGCACGCTGGTGTCCATCCTGTTCGGGCACTACGTGGCCGACGCCGGCACGGTCGAGGTCGACGGCCGGCCGCTGCCGCCCGGCCAGCCGCGCGCGGCGCGCGAGGCCGGCATCGGCATGGTGCACCAGCACTTCACGCTGGCGGCCAACCTCAGCGTGCTCGACAACGTGATGCTGGGCACCGAGCCGCTGTGGCAGCCGTTCTCGCGCCGCGCCGCCGCGCGTGCCGCGCTGCAGGCCACCGCGGAGCGCTTCGGCCTCGCGGTGGACCCCGACGCGCGCGTCGGCGACCTCTCCGTGGGCGAGCGCCAGCGCGTGGAGATCCTGAAGGCGCTGGTGCCGTTCTCGGGCGCCGGCGGCGCGCAGCGCGGCACGCGCGTGCTCATCCTCGACGAGCCCACCGCGGTGCTGACGCCGCAGGAGAGCGAGTCGCTGTTCGCGACGCTGCGGCAGATGGTCGAGGGCGGCCTGGCCATCATCTTCATCAGCCACAAGCTGCACGAGGTGCAGCGCGTGGCCCACCGCGTGGCCGTGCTGCGCGGCGGGCGATGCGTGGCCGATCGCGACGCGGCCGGCACCAGCGCCGACGAGCTGGCCGAGCTGATGGTGGGCCGGCGCGTGGCGCCGCCGGTGCGGCGCGAGCACGCGCGCGGGGCCGTGGCCTGCCGCGTCCCGGGCACGCCGCTGGCGGTGCACGCGGGCGAGATCGTCGCCATCGCCGGCGTGGCCGGCAACGGGCAGCAGGCGCTGGCCGAGGCGCTGTGCGGCGTGCACGCCCACCCCGGCGGCGCGGTGGAGGTGGCCGGCCGCCCGCTGCCGCCGCGGCCCGCGGCCTTTGTCGCCGCCGGCGTGGCGCGCGTGCCGGAGGACCGCCACGCCGTCGGCAGCATCGGCGAGATGGCGCTGTGGGAGAACGCGCTGCTGGAGCGCCAGCGCGAGCCGGCCTTCGTGCGCTGGGGCCTGGTGCGGCGCGGCGCGGCACGCGCCTTCGCCGGGCGGCTGGTGCAGCGCTTCGATGTGCGCGGCGGCGGCCTGGATGCGCCGGTGCGCGCGCTGTCGGGCGGCAACCTGCAGAAGCTGATCCTGGGCCGCGCGCTGATGCCGCGCGGGGGCGACGAGGAGGCGGCCGCGCCGCCGCCGGTGCTCATCGTCGCCGACCAGCCCACCTGGGGCCTGGACGTCGGCGCCGTGGCCGAGGTGCACCAGCGGCTGCTCGACGCCGCCGCCGCCGGCAGCGCGGTGCTGCTGATCAGCGAGGACCTCGACGAGATCCTCGCGCTGGCCGACCGCATCGCCGTCATCCACCGCGGCGCGCTGACACCGCCGCGGCCGACGGCGGAGTGGACGCTGGCGGCCATCGGGCTGGCCATGGCCGGCTCGGCAGGATCTGCCGCGGAGGGCGCCGATGCCGTGGCGGCTTGAGCGGCGCGCCGTGCCCTCGCGCACGGCGCTGGCCCTGGCGCCGCTGGCGGCGGTGGCCTTCACGCTGGCGGTGGCCTCGCTGCTGGTGGCCTGGGCCGGCGCGCCGGTGGGCCGCGCCTACGCTGCGCTGCTGGAGGCCGGCTTCGGCTCGCGCTTCGCCATCACCGAGACGCTCACGCGCGCCACGCCGCTCATCCTGACGGGGCTGGCCGCGGCGCTGGCCTTCCGCGCCAAGCTCTACAACATCGGCGCCGAGGGCCAGCTCTACGCCGGCGCGCTGGCGGCGGTGGCGGTGGGCGGGCTGCACGGCGGCACGGGCTTCGAGGCGCCACCGTGGCTGCTGATGCCGGGCATGCTGGCCGCGGCCATGCTGGCCGGCGCGCTGCTGCTGCTGCTGCCGGCGTGGCTGAAGGGCCGCTTCGGCGTCGACGAGGTGGTGACGACGCTGCTGATGAACTTCATCGTGCTGCTGGCCGTCTCGGCGCTGCTCGACGGGCCGATGAAGGACCCCACCGCGATGGGCTGGCCGCAGAGCGTGGCCGTGCAGGACGCGCTGCAGCTCGACCGGCTGGTGGAGCGCAGCCGCGTCCACACCGGCCTGCTGCTGGCGCTGGGCGCGGCGCTGCTGCTGTGGGCGCTGCTGCGCTTCAGCGCCTTCGGCTTCGCGGTGCGCGCGGTGGGGGCCAACGCGCGGGCGGCGGGCTTCGCGGGGCTGCCGGTGGCGCGCACGGCGCTGCTGGTGGCGCTGGGCTCGGGCGCGCTGGCCGGCCTGGCCGGCGCGGTGGAGGTGGCCGGCCGCGCCGGCTACGTGACGCTGGACATGAGCACCGGCGTCGGCTACGGCGGCATCGTCATCGCCATGCTGGCGCTGCTGCACCCGCTGGCGGTGGTGGCGGCGGCGGTGTTCGTGGCCGGCATGATGGTGGGCGCCGACGGCATGAGCCGCGCCGTGGGCGTGCCCACGGCCATCGCCGACGTCATCGTCGCCGTGGCGCTGCTGGCCACGCTGGTGGCGACGATGGCGGCGCAGTACCGGCTGCGCAGGGATTGAGCACGATGGCCGAGACGCTGGAACTGCTGGCCTCCGCGCCCTTCTGGGCCGCGGTGCTGCGCATCGCCACGCCGCTGATCCTGGGCACGCTGGGGGTGCTGCTGTGCGAGCGCGCCGGGGTGCTGAACCTGGGCATCGAGGGCATCATGGTCGCCGGCGCCTTCACCGGCTGGCTCACGGTGCACGCCGGCGGCAGCCTCTGGGCCGGCGTGGCGGTGGCCGCCGGCACCGGCGCGCTGCTGGGGCTGCTGCACGC
>JBKDQY010000036.1:0-36321 GCA_046341655.1 Betaproteobacteria bacterium
GGCTTTGCCCGGCCGCTGGCGGCGCCCCCCGGGGGGGGAGCGCCGCCAGCGCTCCGGGGGGGGTCAACTCTCCGCCGTGAAGCCGATGCGCTTGACCAGCGGCCCCCAGCGCTCGAGTTCGGCGCGCTGGCTGCGCGCCATCTCGTCGATGGTGCTGCCCTGCGCGATGAGGCCGACGACGCCGATGCCGTCAATCACCGCCTTGTCGCGCAGAGCCGCGTTGATGGCCTGGTTGGCAGCCTGCACCACGGCCATCGGCGTCCTGGCCGGGGCGTGGAAACCGAACCATTCCTCGGTGGTGAGCTCGCCGAAGCCCTGCTCGCCGAAGGTGGCCACCTCGGGCGCGAAGGGCAGCCGCGCGCGCCCCGAGAAGGCCAGGATGCGCAGCTTGCCGGCGCGGTGGTTGGCCAGGAAGTCGCCGCCGGGCGTGAACATGCAGGCGAGCTGGCCGCCCACGACGTCGGTGATGCCCGGCACGCTGCCGCGGTATGGGATGTGCTTGAACTCGAAGTTCTGGCTCAGCCCGAGCAGCGCGCCCAGGAAGTGCGGCGTGCTGCCCGCGGCGGGGCTGCCGTAGTTGGCCTTGTCGGGGTTGGCCTTGGCCCAGGCGATGAAGCCGCGCACGTCCTTCACGCTTTCAGGCACCACGGGGCCCACCGCGAAGCCGTGGTGGATGATGGCCGTGGTCGACACCGGCTGGAAGTCGGCCACCGGGTCGTAGCTCAGCTTGCGGTAGACGTGCGGGTAGATCGACACCGTGCTGTACGGACCCATGCACAGCACCGAGCCGTCGCTGGGCGAGGCCTTCAGCGTGTCCAGCGCGATGCGGCCGCCGGCGCCGGGCTTGTTCTCGACGATGGCGGCGTTCTTCGCGTAGGCCGAGCCGGCCACGCGCTCGGCGACGCGGCGGCAGACGATGTCGCCGGCACTGCCTGCAGGGAAGCCGTACAGGAACTTCGGCTGCTCGAAGGCCTGGGCGCGGGCGCGGCCGGCCAGGCCGGTGGCGGCAAGGGCGCCGAGCGCGAGGGTCTGTCGACGGGTGAGGCTCATCGGGTCGTCTCCGGGTGGGGTGGGTTCGGGTGGGGGAAGGGTTTCAGCGGCAGCGCGCGACGATGTCCTCGGGCGGCGGGATGGCCTTCAGCCGCGACGGGTCGTCGGGGTGGCGCACGACGAAGGCGCGCACCTCGGTGCCTTCGCACAGCAGCAGCGGGCCCTGTGGGTCGGCGCGCATCACGCGGTGCCGGTGCCGGAAGACCTTGCGCTCCCAGGCCGTGACGCTGGTGTGCACCTCCAGCGTCTCGCCGTAGGTGGCCGGGTTCAGGAAGCGGGTGTGCGTCTCCAGCACCGGGGTGCCGACGATGCCGCGGCTGGCCGTGAGCTCGCGCCACGGCGGCAGCCCGGCGGCCATGAAGAAGGCCAGCGAGGCCTGGTCCATCCAGCGCGCGAAGTTCGGGAAGAACACGATGCCCGCCGGGTCGCAGTCGCCGAAGTGCACCTGCACGCGGTGCACGTGCACGCGCGGCTCGCAGGCCTCGTTCATGCCGGCCGGCTCACCTTGGCGGCGCGCTTTTCCAGGAAGGCGCGCACGCGCTCCTTGGCCGCCTCGTCGCCCTGCGCGATGCTGGACATCAGGCTCTCGACGAACAGGCCGTCGGCGGCCGGCAGGTCGGCGATGCGCGGCAGCGCCTGCGTGATGGCGTAGTTGGACAGCGGCGCGTTCTGCGCGATCTTCAGCGCCAGATGCAGCGCCTGCTCCAGGCCGGCGCCGGCGGCCACGCGGTAGTTGCTCAGGCCGAAGGCCTGGCCCTCGTCGGCGTCGAAGCTTCGGCCGGTGAGCATCATGTCGGTCATGCGCGCGACGCCCAGCAGCCGGCTGATGCGCACCGAACCGCCGCCGCCCACGAAGATGCCGCGCGTGCCCTCGGGCAGGGCGTAGAAGGTGCCGTCCTCGGCCACCCGCAGGTGGGCCGACGCCGCCAGCTCCAGCCCGCCGCCCACCACGGCGCCATGCAGCACGGCGATCACGGGCAGGGGGCCGAACTGCAGCGCGTCGAAGCAGGCGTGCCAGGCGCGCGAGTGCTGCATGCCTTCGGCCACGGTGCGCTCGCTCACCTCGGACAGGTCCAGCCCGGCGCAGAAGTGCTCGCCTTCGCCGCTGATCACCATCGCCCGCACGTCCCGGGGCAGGTTGACGATGACGGTGCGGATCTGCGCCAGCAGTTCGTCGGAGATGCTGTTGCGCTTGGACGGGCGGTTCAGGCGCAGGTGGAGCACGGGGCCGGCGCGCTGCAGCACCAGCAGGTCCAGCGCGGCGAACACGCCGGCCGCAGGCACCGGCTCGAAGGACGGGAGGGAAGCGGTCATGCGGGTGGGGGGGATTTGGTCAGCGGCGCACGTTGCGTGCGTCGGGGGTGTCGGCGTACAGCGCCGCCACGTCGGCGGCGCGGCGGGCCAGCGCGATGCGCTGGTTGAGGTAGCCCTTGTCGGTGACCTCGCCGCTGGCGGCATCGGGCAGGCCGTCCAGCCAGCGCAGCCGCGACGGCGCCTGCGACGAGCCGCCGCCCTCGGCCGCGAGGAGCGCCAGGCCCTCGCGCAGCCGCTCGGCGCGCTCGGACTCGGGCAGCGCGCGGCCGGCCTCGGACAGGAACAGCAGCGCCCCGAGCTCGGCCCGGTCGTGGCCGGTGATCACGGCATCGGCCACCCACGGCGACAGCGCTGAGACCAGCTTCAGGCGCAGCGTGCCCACGCTGACCCATGTGCCGCTGGTGAGCTTGAAGTCCTCGGCCACGCGGCCGTCGAACACGATGCCCTGCAGCGGATCGGTCGGGTCGCGCAGCAGCCCGGCGTCGCCGATGCGGTAGAAGCCGTCCTCGTCGAAGGCGGCGGCGGTGGCCTCGGGGTTGTGGCGGTAGCCGGGGGTGACGTTGTCGCCGCGGATGCGCAGCTCGAGCTTGCCGCCGCCGGCCGGCACGAACTTCACCTCGGCGCCAGGCATCGGCAGGCCGATGACGCCGGCGCGGTCGAGCCGCCAGTTGGCGAAGGTGACGGCGGGC
The DNA here is from genome assembly GCA_046341655.1 of Betaproteobacteria bacterium. Taxonomy (GTDB): domain Bacteria; phylum Pseudomonadota; class Gammaproteobacteria; order Burkholderiales; family Burkholderiaceae_C; genus Rubrivivax. The sequence continues at coordinate 3,054 of JBKDQY010000036.1, forward strand.
GCCGTCTCGGTGCTGCCCCAGCTGGTGGTCATCCACAGCGGCTGCTCGCGCACCTTCGCGGCGAGGGCCTCCAGCCGCTGCCAGGTGGCCGGCGGCATGCCGGCCCCGGCATAGAACAGCATGCGCAGGCGGCCCAGCAGGCAGCGCGCGAGGTCCAGATCAGCCTCCAGCGCCGGCAGCATCACCTCGTAGCCGCGCGGCACGTTGAAGTACACGGTGGGTTGCACCGTCCTCAGGTTGGCCAGCGTGCGGCCCACCAGCGCCGGCAGCGGCCGGCCGTCGTCGATGTGCAGCGTGCCGCCGTGGCACAGCGCCATGTTCAGGTTGTGGTTGCTGCCGAAGGTGTGGCTCCAGGGCAGCCAGTCCAGCAGCACGGGCTTCTCGTGCGCCAGGAAGCGCAGCGTCTGCGCCAGCATCTGCTGGTTGGCGCAGAGCATGCGCTGGGTGTTGATCACGACCTTGGGCGTGCCGGTGGAGCCGCTGGTCAGCAGGTACTTGGCGTGCGTGTCGGGCCCGACACGCGCGAAGGCCTCGGCCACCGCGGGCGTCTCGCGCGCGGCCAGCAGCTGCGAGAAGGCCAGCGCACCCGCCACCGTCTCGGCGCCCTGCGAGAACACCACCGGCCCCGGCAGCCCGGCCTGGGCCACGGCGGGGGCGTAGACGCGGGCGTCGCTGGCGTATACCAGCGACGGCTGCAGGGCGTCGAGGATGGCGTGCAGGCGGCCGTAGTCGGGCCCGGCCAGGCGGCTGTAGCCGCTGGAGACGGTGCACGAGGGCCGGCCGACGTGCATCGCGGCCAGCATGAGCACGGCGTGGTCGAGCGCGTTGTCCGACAGCACCACCACCGGGCCCTCGGGCAGCGCCATGTCCAGCAGCGCCTGCCCGACTGCGCCGATGCGTCGGCGCAGCTCGCGCCAGGACAGCACCACCCAGCCGCCGGTGCCGTCGGGCTCGGCCAGGGCCGGTGCCCCGGGCGTGGCCGTGGCCCAGTGCTCGATCCACTCGCCGACGCAGCGCGCGTAGGGCTGCAGCGGCTCGGGGTGGCGCAGCAGGAAGCCGCCGCCGGGCAGGTCGACGCGCTCGGTGCGGCGAGGCGCGAGCAGGGCGGGGTCGTCGAAGAAGTCGGCGGGCATGCGGGTTCCGTCGTCTGGCGAGTCCATACAGTTGTGTATGGAAACGGAACGGATCGTAGGGTGGCGCCCCGGAACACGGCATCGGGGAACACCATGATGTCTGTCCATACAGTGGTGTATGGGCGCGGGCAGGTTGGTGGCATCATCGCGGCATGACGTCCGGCCCGGTACGCCCCTTGCCTGCGGCGCGCGCCGCGCGTGGCCGCAAGCCCGCCACCCCGCGCGGGCCGCGTTCGGGGCTCACGCCCGACGACTGGGTGCGCGCCGCCACGCAGGTGCTGGTGGACCACGGCATCGACCACGTGCGCGTCGACGTGCTGGCCGGCGAGTTGAACGTCACCCGCGGCAGCTTCTACTGGCACTTCCGCGACCGCGAGGACCTGCTGCGCCGCGTGCTGCAGGCCTGGCGCGAGGAGGCCACGGTCCAGCTCTCGAAGCGCCTGGCGCTGGCGCGCAGCGAGCCGCGGGAGTTGCTGGCCGACGTCGTCACGCTGCCCTTCCGCGGCCGCGCCGCGGTGCGCGCGGCCCGCATCGAGCTGGCCATCCGTGCCTGGGCCCGCCGCGACCCCATGGCGCGCCAGGCGCTCGAGGAGGCCGACGCCTCGCGCATCGGCTACCACGAGGCGCTGTTCCGCGCGCTGGGCTTCGCCGCCGAGGAGGCCGCGCACCGGGCCTTCCTGCTCTACGGCTACGAGGTGGCCGAGTCGCTGATGGCCGCACAGGGCAGCGAGGCCGAGCGCCAGGCCCGGCAGCGCTTCGTGCTGCAGCTGGCGCAGCAGCCGCTGGCCGGCCCTCGCTGACCTGCTCGTCGCCCGCGAGGACAGGGGTACCGCGTGTCGCTGGCCGACCGGCCGCGCGCGGGGCCGGTGATGCTCCTGCCCCGCGACACGGGCCCTGGCGGGCTGCGGGCCTTCAGCCGCCCAGGTGGCGGTAGACGGTGCTGCGGGAGATGCCGAGTTCGCGCGCCGTGCGGCTGACGCTGCGGCCGCAGCGTTCCCAGGTCTGGCGCACCAGCGCGTCGCCCTGGCGCCGCAGCGCCGATCCCGCCTCGGCCCCGTCGGCGGTCGCCGCCGTGGGCGTGGCGACGGCGCCGGGCGGCAGCGCCCGGTCGATGTCCGCCTCGCGCAACTCGGCGCCGCCGGCCTCGGCGGCGTCGAGCGAGCGCTGCAGCAGCGCCCGCACCAGCACCGAGCGCAACTCGCGAAAGTTGCCGGGCCAATCGTGCCGGCGCAGCCGTCGCAGCGCCGGCTCGGACAGGCGGATGCCGGCGTCGATCTCGCGCAGCAGCGCACGCGCGGCGTCGTCGAAGTCGCTGCGCGCGCGCAACGGCGGCAGTTCCACGCGCACGGTGTGCAGCCGGTACAGCAGGTCGGCGCGGAAGCGGCCGGCCCTCACGGCCTCGTCGAGGTCGCGGTGGGTGGCGGCCAGCACCTGCACGTCGAGGCGGCGCCCCTCCAGCGCGCCCACCGGCCGCGACACGCCGTCGTCGAGGAAGCGCAGCAGGCTGGCCTGCAGCGGCAGCGGCAGCTCGGCGATCTCGTCGAGCAGCAGGGTGCCACCGTCGGCACGCGCCAGCAGGCCCGGGCTGCCGCCGGGCCGCGCGCCCGTGAAGGCGCCCGCGACGTGGCCGAAGAGCTCGGCCTCGAACAGCTCGGCCGGCATGCCGCCGCAGTTGACGGCGACGAACTCGCCGCGCCGCCCGCCGTGCCGGTGGACGTGGCGCGCCAGCACCTCCTTGCCGGCGCCGGTCTCGCCCTGCAGCAGCAGCGGCACGTTCAGCCGCACGGCGCGCTCGGCCAGCCGGCAGGCGGCCACCACGGCGGCGTCAGCGGCCACGAAGTCGGTGCGGGCACGCGGGGCGGTCGGGGTTGCCGCGGCCACGGGCACGGCCGCAGCCACGCGCCGGGCCGGCGCCGGCGACAGGCGGCGCGCCACCAGCAGGCTGCCCAGGCTGTCGCGCACGCGGGTCTCCTCGTCGCGCTGCAGCCGCGCGAGCAGGTGCTCGAAGGGCTCGGCGAACAGCGCGTCGAACTCGCGGCCCAGCGCCGGCGCCAGCCCGGCGAGCAGCTCGCGCGCGGTGGCGGTGCTGGCCACCAGGCGGCCGTCGCCGTCGAAGGCCAGCAGCCCGGCGCTGAGCGTGCCCAGGAACTCGGCGCGCGGGTGCACGGCCAGCAGCAGCTGGCCGCGGACCTGCTGGGCGAGCAGGCGGTTCTCGATCTGCCGCGCGGCCATCTGCACCAGCGCTTGCGTGTGCCGGTGGCGGGACAGCACGTAGGAACTGGCGTCGAGCACGCCGACGATGCGGCCCTGGCCGTCGCGCACCGGCGCCGCGGTGCAGGAGACGTCGCCCAGCGAGTGGAACCAGTGCTCGCGCCCCGTGACGGCCACGGCCTGCCCGGCGGCCAGCGCGGTGCCCAGGCCGTTGGTGCCGGCCACCGACTCGTGCCAGTGGCTGCCGGCGACGATGCTGCCGTCGTTGCCGTCGCCGCTGCTGTCGAAGCGGCTGTCGGACTGCAGGTCCAGGATCACGCCGTTGGCGTCGGCGAAGGCCAGCAGGTGGTTGCTGCCGGCGATCTGCCGCGACAGCGTCACCAGCTCGGCCTGGGCCAGGCCGAGCACGGCCTGCGCCTGCTCGCGCCGCCGCGCCAGCTCGGCGGCCTCGACCACCGGAACGCGCATCGGCGCGCTGGCGTCCAGGCCATGGTCGTGGCAGCGCGCCCAGCTTTCCAGCACCAGCGCGGACGGTGGCGCCTCGGGGGGCAGCCAGGCGCGGCGCTGGGCCAGCGCGTCGGTTCGTGCCTGGTCGCTCGCCGTGCGGCGAAGCGGGTCGGACGGGCTCATGGCGGCGGTCTCCGTGGGCATGCCGGTGGTTCGCCGGGTGCATCGATTTGGGACAGTGGAGCGAGGCAGCTGTATCGGACTGCGCCAACTCCGCTGCGCCATGGCGCGATCACACCCTGGGAAGGCCTCACCCGCGATTGGGGTGTTTACCAATTGGAACGTCGATTGCAGAAGAGGCCGTCGGCCCCCACAACCACCACGAGGAGACCCTCCCATGTTCCCAAGGCCCCCGATCCGCCGCGCCCTGCCGGCCCTGTTGACCGCCGCGGCCCTGGCCGCCGCCAGCTGGAGTGCGGCTGCCCAGGGCAACCTGGACAAGCTCAAGCAGTTCAAGGTTGCCACCACGGACCTGAACATCCCGGTGGTGCCGCAGTCCGGGCGCAACGCCGACGCCATCCGCGCCAACCTGCGCAACATCAAGATGCCGCCCGGCTTCAAGATCGAGCTCTACGCCGTCGTCCCCGACGCCCGCATGATGGCGGTGGCCCCCAGCACGAACATGCTGTTCGTCAGCACGCGCAAGACCTCGGTCTGGGCCGTGACCGACCGCAACTCCGACGGCGTGGCCGACGAGGTGAAGAGCTTCGCGCCGAGCCTGAAGTTCAACAACCCCAACGGCGTGTGCTGGACGCGCGACGGCTTCCTGATCGTCGTCGAGCACAACCGCGTGCTGAACTTCCCGGCCGCCGAGTTCTTCTATGAAGGCCCGGACGTCGCGGTGATCGAGGTCGTGCCGCAGGGCAAGCTGATCCCGCCCGAGGAGGAGAGCTTCAACCACGGTGCCCGCGTCTGCGACGTCGGCCCCGACGGCCAGCTCTACATCAGCCTGGGCCAGCCCTTCAACGTGCAGCCGCGCGACAAGGTCAAGCTCTACGACGAGATCGGCATCGGCGGCATCATCCGCCTGAACCCCTTCGACGGCAGCAAGCGCGAGGTCTTCGCCCGCGGCGTCCGCAACTCGGTGGGCCAGGACTTCAACCCGAAGGACGGCAGCCTGTGGTGGACCGACAACCAGGTCGACGGCATGGGTGACGACATCCCGCCCGGCGAACTGAACCGCTCCACCACCCGTGGCCAGCACTTCGGCTTCCCCTGGACGAACGGCGGCGTCACCATCGCCGGCAGCTCGGCCGCGCCCGACCTGAAGGACCTGCCCGCGCCGGCCGGCATGATCCCGCCCCAGGTGAACTTCCCCGCCCACCAGGCGCAGCTGGGCATGACCTTCTACACAGGCAACATGTTCCCCGAGCGCTACCGCGGCGGCATCTTCGTCGCCAGCCACGGCTCGTGGAACCGCACCAAGCCGAGCGGCGCGCTGATCAACTTCGTCGCGCTCAAGGCCGACGGCACCGCGGACAAGTCCGAGGTGTTCGCCGAAGGCTGGATGGACGGCAACGGCGTCTACCGCGGCCGGCCCGTCGACGTGGCCATGATGAAGGACGGGTCGATGCTCATCAGCGACGACTTCGCCGGTGCCATCTACCGCGTGACCTACAGCGCCCCCTGAACTCCGGCCGGCCTTCGGGCCGGCTGCCCGCGGCCCGGCACCCCTGCGGAGCCGGGCCGCTGCTCTTCCGCAAGGATGATCCCGACGTGTTCCCGAAGACCCTCCCAGCAGCTTGCCTGCTCGCAGCCTCGGGCCTGCTGGCGCTGCCCGCGGTGGCGCAGGACGTGCAGGCCGGCCGCCAGCGCGCGCAGGCCTGCGCCGTGTGCCACGGCCCCGCGGGCCTGAGCACCACCCCCGACGCGCCTCACCTGGCCGGTCAGCCGGCGCTGTATGTCGCGGCGCAGCTGCGCGCCTACCGCAGCGGCGCGCGCCGTCACGAGGTCATGAACGTCATGGCCCGGGGCCTGACCGACGACGACATCGCCGTCCTCGCCGCCTGGTACGCGGCGATCCGCATCGAGGCGCAGCCGCCTCAGTAGTCGGCCACGCTGCGCATGCTTCGTCGGGTTCTGGCCGGCTGGCCGGAGCCGCGAGGCCCGCTCGGGCTTCACCAAGCCGGCAACAAGTGCCAGCTTTGCCCGCGTGCGAGCGCCGGGAATGCGGGAAGATCGATGCTGGCCGGCATCGAGGCATGGCACCTCCCTCTTCGGCAGGGACATGGCTCGTGCGGGGGCGCCCTGAGCGGCGCCGATGCGACCGGCCCGTTCACCCCTGTAGAACCCTTGCCCACGTGGAGACGGCCGTCTTGAGGACACCCCTGGCTCACCTCGCCGTGCTGATCGTGGCCGCCGGGCTCGTCGCCTGCGACAAGCCGGCCACCGACGACTTCCCGAAGCAGGCCGCCGAGCTCGCCGCCAAGGGCGACCATGCGGCGGCGGTCGTGGCGGCCAAGGCGGCGCTCGCGCAAGGGCGGGACTCGCCGGAACTGCGCTGGCGGCTGGGGGCTTCGCTGCTGCAGTCGAGGGAAGGCGTGGCGGCAATCCAGGAACTTCGCAAGGCGCTGGACCTGGGCCAGGACCGCGATCAGGTGATCCCCGCCCTCGCGCGGGCGCACCTGCTGGCCGGGCAGCCGGAGGCCGTGTCCCGGGGCCTGGCCAACCCGCCCCTGGGCGATCCGAAGGCGGCTGCGGCCCTCGCGGCTGCCACGGCCGAGGCCTGGTGGATGCTGCGAGACCCGGCCAGGCAGCAGCAGAGCCTGGAGCAGGCGCTTCAGCTCGATCCGCAGCAACCCGATGCGCTCCGCTTGAAGGCCCGTGTCCTCGGGTCGAAGGGCGATGCCGCGGCAGCGCAGGCGATCGTCGACGAACTCGTCGGCCGCCAGCCCCGGGACGCCGAGGCGCTTCTGCTGCGCGGCGAGATCCAGCGCCTGCGGGGCGAAGGCGCGGCGGCGGCGGCCAGCTTCGGGCAGGCGCTGCAGGCCAATCCTTCCCTGGTCGAGGCCCGCGTGCACCTGATCGGGCAGCACCTGCTGAACAAGGACACGGCGGCGGCCCGCGCGGAGCTCGAACGCATGCGGCAAGCCCGGCCCGGCAGTCCCGTGACGACGTTCACCGAGGCGCAGGTCCTGCTCAGCGAGGGTCAGGCGGGGCAGGCCCGGGAACTCGCGCTGAAGCTGCTGCAGGCGGCGCCCGACAGCGTCGGCCTGCTGCACCTGTCGGGCGTGGTCGAGTCGCAGGCCGGATCCCTGCTGCTCGCGCGCTCGCACCTGCGCAAGGCATCCCAGATGGAGCCCGAGAACGCGGGGGTCCGGCGTCATCTGGCCCTGGTGAACCTCAGGCTGGGGCAGCCCCAGGCAGCAACGGCGGCGCTCGCGGACCTGATTGCCCAGCCCGCGGTCGACACCCCGACCCTGACCCTCGCCGCCCGCGCCGCGATGGCCCGTGACGATCTGCCCGCCGCCGAGCGGCTGCTGGCCCGGGCGCTCGAGCAGACCCCCGGCGACCGCGACGCCCGCATGGTGCGAGCCCTGGTGACGCTGCGGGCCAGCCAGGGTGCCGAACGCGGGCTCGCCGAGTTGCAGGCGCTCTCGGCCAGCGCCAGCGACACCGAACCCGACCGCGTGCTCGCCAGCTTCCTGCTGGCGCGGCGGCAGTGGGAGCCGGCCCTGGCGGCCCTCGACAAGGCGCTCGCTAAGGCGCCCCGGGACGCCGTGCTGCACGAGATGAAGGGCCGCGTGCACGCCGCCCAGCGGAGCTACCCGCAGGCCCGCCGGGCACTCGATCAGGCGCTGGAACTGGACCCGCGGCACTTCCCCGCCATCGTCGCGCTGGCGCAGATCGACATGCTGCAGAAGCAGCCCGAGCAGGCGATCGAACGCGTGCGGGCCGCTGCCAAGGCCGCCCCCCGCAACACTGCGGCGGCGCTGGCGCTGTACCGCCTGCTCGCCGCGAACGGCGCGCCGGCGGAGGTGTTGAAGGAAACGCTGGTCTCCGCGATCCGGACCAACCCCACGGACTCGGGTCTTCGGGGTGCGCTCGTCGACTTCCACCTCGCCGGCAAGCAGGGCCTCGAGGCCCTGGCAGCGGCGCAGGAAGCCGCTTCGGTCGTCGCGGGCGACGTGTCGCTGCTCGACGGCCTGGGCCGGGCGCAGGTCGCCAACGGGGCCGTCGAGCAGGCCTCGGCCACCTTCCGGCGCGCGGCGGCGCTGGACCCTTCGTCGGCCGTGCCCCATTGCCGACTGGCGGACATGGCGATCGCGCAGCGCGACCTGAAGCAGGCCGAGGGTCACCTGAGGCGCGCGCTCGAGCTGTCGCCCGAACTGGGGGCCCTGCAAGCCCGGCTGGTGGAACTGCTGGTGGGCAGCGGCCGTGCCGGCGAGGCGCTCGCCTACGCCCGGCAGGTGCAGCAGGCCAGCCCGAAGCGCGCCAACGGCCACCTGCTCGAAGGCGCGGTTTACGAGCGCGAGGGCCAGGCGGACAAGGCGCTGGCGGCCTACAGGGTGGCGGTCGAGCGGGAGCCTGCGCGCGCCGATGCCGTCGCGTCCTCGAGCCGTGCCCAGGCGGCCCAGCGCGGCACGGGCCGCAGCGGCGGGGTCGGCCGGTCGCCCGAGGCGACGCCCGCCGCCGGCCCGGCGGCGCTCGTGTCTTCGCGTGCCCGGGACCATCGCATCGACACCCTCGGCATCGTCGCTGCCAAAGGGGGTGGCGACCCGGCCGAGGGCGTGATCTGGACCCTGGGCCCGCTGCTGCCCGGGACCGCCGGCTTCGCCGTGGACGAGACGACCGACGATGCCGTCCCGACGACGGACACTGCGTCGAGCCCGTCGAGCTGGTTCGTCAACGGCAGCCTGATCGGCACGCTGGACATCCTGGGTGCCGGCATCCACGCCGACCCCAAGGCTCTGGACTCGGCGCAGTTCGCGTTGCTGGACTCGGGCGGGAAGCTCATGCGCACGGACTTCAATCTTCCTGCGCAGCGGGATCAGAGTGCCGAGCTGCGGTCTCGGGTCGTGCCGCAGACCACGAGCAACAAGTCGCCCACCGTGACCTCGACCGGACAGGAGTGCGAAGTCCTGACCAGCGATTCGTGGGCGGACCGCGCCTGGGCGCGGCTGCGCAAGGTCCTGTGCAGCTTCTGGGCGTGCACCAACCCATGCCCGGGCTAGCCGGCCAAGAGCGTGGCCGGCCCGCGACGCGGGTGGGCGCTCACGCCGCCGCCCGGGCCTCGCCGACCACCTGCTGCAGTGCCCGCTCCAGCCGCGCCGTGGCCGCGGCGGCGTCGTGCAGCTTGTCCAGGCCGAACAGGCCGATGCGGAAGGTCTTGAAGTCCGGCCCCTCGTCGCACTGCAGCGGCACGCCGGCGGCGCTCTGCACACCCGCCGCCGCGAAGGCCTTGCCGGTGTGGAGGCCGGCGTCGTCGGTGTAGCTCACCACCACGCCCGGCGCCTGGAAGCCCTCGGCCGCCACGCTGCGGAAGCCGTGCCGCGCCAGCATCTCGCGCACCCGCGTGCCCAGGGCCCACTGCTCGGCGCGCAGCCGCTCGAAGCCGTAGGCGCGCGACTCCAGCATCACGTCGCGCGTGGCCGCCAGCGCATCGGTGGGCAGCGTGGTGTGGTACGCATGGCCACCGCCTTCATAGGTTTCCATGATCTGCAGCCACTTCTTCAGGTCGGCCGCGAAGCTGGTGCTGGTGGTGCCGTCGATGGCCGCGCGGGCGCGGTCTGAGAGCATCACGAAGGCGCAGCAGGGCGAGCCGCTCCAGCCCTTCTGCGGGGCGCTCACCAGCACGTCCACGCCCGTGGCGGCCATGTCCACCCACAGCGCGCCGCTGGCGATGCAGTCCAGCACGAACAGGCCGCCCACGGCGTGCACCGCCTCGGCCACGCCGCGCAGGTAGTCGTCGGGCAGCACCATGCCGGCGGAGGTCTCGACGTGCGGCGCGAACACCACGGCGGGCCTCTCGGCCGCGATGGCCTCGCGCACGGCCTGCAGCGGCGCCGGCACCCAGGGCATCTGGCGCCCGGGCCCGGCGGGCCGCGCCTTCAGCGCGGTGTGGCCGGCGGCGATGCCGCCCATCTCGAGGATCTGCGTCCAGCGGTAGCTGAACCAGCCGTTGCGGATGACCATGACCTGCCGGCCGGTGGCGAACTGCCGCGCCACCGCCTCCATGCCGAAGGTGCCGCTGCCGGGCACCACGATGGCGCTGCGCGAGTGGTAGACGCCCTTGAGCACGCCGGAGATGTCGCGCATCACGCCCTGGAAGCGTTGCGACATGTGGTTGAGCGCGCGGTCGGTGTAGACGACCGAGTACTCCAGCAGTCCATCAGGGTCGATGTGCGCGTTCAGGCCGGGCATGGGTGTCTCCGTCTTCGTGTGTGCTGCAATGCTGCCGGATGAGCTTAGCACCGGCCACCCCGCCGCGGCCGCCCTCGGCGGCACCCGATCTGCGCGCCTTCGTCACGTTGTTGTTGCTGGCGTGGGCTTTCGGGGCCAACCACGTGGCGGCGCGCGTGGCCTTCGACCACGGCGTGGACGTCGTCACGGCCGTGGCCGTGCGCAGCCTGGGCACGGCGCTGGTGGTGGCTCTGATCGTGCGCGCGCGGGCCCTGCCGGTGCGCCTGGCGCCGCGGCAGGGGCGCTGGCTGGTGGTGGTGGCCGGGCTCATCGCGGTGCAGAGCCTGTGCCTGTACGCCGCCGTGGCGCGGCTGCCGGTGGCGCTGGCGCTGCTGGCCTTCAACAGCTTCCCGGTGTGGGTGGCGCTGTGGTCGGCGCTGGTCTACCGGCAGCGGCCGCCGCGCGCCGTGCTGTGGGCCATGCCGGTGATCCTGCTCGGCCTGGCGCTGGCGCTGGACGTGACCGGCGCGGCCGCACGCGCCGCCCCGGCGGGCTTTGGCGCAGGGGTCGCCTTTGCGCTGACGGCGGCGGCCAGCTTCGGCCTGGCGCTGGTGTTCACGCAGCACGAGCTGGCCCGCGTCGACGGCCGCGTGCGCACCCTGCTCACGATGGCGCTGGTGGGCACGCTGGCCCTGGTGCTGGCCCTCGCCGGCGGGGGCCTGCGCTGGCCGCAGGCGGCGCCGGGCTGGGCCGGCCTGGCGCTGCTCACGCTGTTCTACGGCATCGGCTTCACGGTGATGTTCGTGCTGCTGCCGCGCCTGGGCGTGGCCGCCAACTCGCCCATCCTCAACACCGAGCCCGTGGCGGCGCTGCTGATGGCCTGGGCCGTGCTGGGCCAGACCATCGCCCCGCTGCAGCTGCTCGGCTGCGGCGTGGTGGTGGCAGCGGTGGTGGCGCTGGGGCTGCGGCGCTGAGCCGCAGCCCGCGGCGTCAGCCCGCCAGCTTCGCGGCGATGGTCGCCACGTGCGCGCCCTGGAAGCGCGCGCCGGCCAGTTCGTTGGCCGAGGGCTGGCGCGAGCCGTTGCCGTCGGCGATGGTGCTGGCACCGTAGGGACTGCAGCCGGTGACCTCGGCCACGCCCATCTGGCCCTGGAACGAGTAGGGCAGGCCCACGATCACCATGCCGTGGTGCAGCAGCACCGTGTGCGTGGACAGGATGGTGCTTTCCTGGCCGCCGTGCTGCGTGGCCGTGCTGGTGAACACCGAGCCCACCTTGCCGATGAGCTTGCCCTGGAACCACAGGCCGCCGGTCTGGTCGAGGAAGTTCTTCATCTGCGCCGGCATGTTGCCGAAGCGCGTGGGCACTCCCAGCACGATGGCGTCGTAGCCGGGCAGCTCGTCCACCGTGGCCACCGGCGCGGCCTGGTCGAGCTTGAATCCGGAGGCCCGGGCGACGTCGGCCGGCACCAGCTCGGGCACGCGCTTGACGGTGACTTCGGCGCCCGCGGACGCGGCGCCTTCGGCGACGGCCTGCGCCATGGCCTCGATGTGGCCGTAGCTGCTGTAGTAAAGGACGAGGACTTTGGCCATGGGCCAGCTCCGGTGGTTGCTGATGGGCAGCGATGCTCGTCGCGCGTCGGGGTCCCGCCGTGCGCCGCCGCCGTACTCGGCGTTCAACGCCGTCGCATGCCCGGCGCGGCCGAAGAGGGGCCGGCCGCCCCGGGAGCGCGTGCGGGCCCCGTGCGACGAGGCCGGCGTCCGCGTAAGCTCCGGCCGGCCGGGCGCCTGCACGCCTGGCCCGCCCTTCGCCGCCGCCCACCGCAGTCCAGGCTCCCTCAGCGCGCACACATGTCGGCCGCCTCCGATCCGAGCAACACCGACCACGCCCTCGCTGCCCTCGCGTTCGCCGAGGCGCAGCGGCACGCCCACGCCGGGGACGCTGCGGCCGCGCGGGAGCGTCTCGTGCAGGCCGCGCAGGGCGGCCACCTGCCCGCGCAGTGGCAGCTGGGACTCTGGGACCTGATCGGCCTGGCCGGCAAGGTGGACGTGCAGGCTGCGGTGGTGCGGCTGCGCGACGCGGCCGGTCGCGGCCATCTTCCCGCCGTCGCGCTGCACGCCCAGCTGATCGCTGCTGGCGCGGCAGGGATGGACCGTGACTTCGAGCAGGTCCTGTCGCTGCTGCTGCAGGCCGCGCGCGGCGGTGAGCCCTCGGCCCTGCTGCAGCTGGCCATGCTGTTGCCCGACGTGCCCGAGCACGCCGCGATGCGCAGCGCGCTGATCCGGGCCGCCGCGGCAGCGGGCCAGCCCACCGCGCGCCTGTTCGTCGATCGCCTGCCGCCGTCGCCGCCGGGCCCGCCGCCAGACTGGCAGGCGGTGCGGTCGGGCGTGGCCTGGCCGCACGAGCGCCCCCTGCCTCCGGCGCAGATCCGCAGCGGGCAGCCGCGCGTCGTGGCCCTGCCGGGCCTGCTGCGCCCGCACGAGTGCATCTACCTGGCGCTGAAGGCCCTGCCCTTGCTGCGGCCGGCCCGCATCGTCGGGCGCGACGGCGTGTCCGCGGTCGACCCCATCCGCACGAACGAGGCGGCGAAGTTCGGCCTGCTGGAGGCCGACGCCGTCGTGCAGAGCCTGGACCTGCGCGTCTCGGCAGCACTTGGCCACCCGGCGGGCCATGGCGAGGGCCTGGCGCTGCTGCGCTACCAGGTCGGGCAGCAGTACCTGCCGCACTGCGACTGGATCGATCCGCAGCGCGAGGCCAACCGCTCCGACCTCGAGCGCCGCGGCCAGCGCGTCGCGACCTGCGTGGTCTACCTCAACGACGGCTTCGAGGGCGGTTGCACCGAGTTCCCGAAGCTGGGCCTGGAACTGCGCGGCGGCGTGGGCGACGCGTTCGCCTGGGACAACCTGCGGGCGGACGGGACGGTCGACCCGCTCACGCTGCACGCCGGCCGGCCGCCGACCAGCGGCATGAAGTACCTGCTGTCGAAGTGGATGCGCGACCGGCCGCAGGCCGACGACGAACCCTGAGCCGGCCGCGGACCCGGCCGACTGCTGCCGGCCGGCCCGCCGCTACATCGTGCGGAACAACTGCGCGTGGCTGCGGCTCACCTCGAGCCGCTCGGCGTGGTCGCGCATCACCACCAGCAGGCGGTCGTCCTCGCGCAGCACGTGCGCGATCGCGCGCGAGTTCACCACGGTGCCGCGGTGGATCTGCCAGAACTGCTGCGGATCGATCTCGTCGAGCAGGTCCTTGAGCGCCTTGCGGATCAGCGACTCCCCCTCTCGCGTGACCACCCGCGTGTACTTGGCGTCGGACTGGAAGAACAGCACCTCGTCCACCGGGATCAGCCGGATCTGGCTGCCCACCGAGGCCTGGATCCAGCGCAGCCGCGACGGCATCGGCTTGCCCAGCGCGGCCGCCACCTGCGCCAGCGCCGCACCGAGCTGCTCGGCGCCCTGCGCCGCCGGCAGGCGCTCGCGCAGCCGGGTCACCGTCTCGGCCAGGCGTGCCTCGGAGGCCGGCTTCAGCACGTAGTCGATGGCGCCGCGGTCGAAGGCCGCCACCGCGTACTGGTCGAACGCGGTGACGAACACCACGTGGGTCAGGCCCTTGACCTGGGCAGCCGCCTGCAGGCCGTTCATGCCCGGCATCTCGATGTCGAGGAAGACGAAGCTCGGCCGGTGTCGGGCCACCAGCGCCACCGCCTCCTCGCCGTGCGACGCCTCGCCCACGATCCCGAGTTCGGGCCACAGCGTGGCCAGCGTCGCGCGCAGCTGCGCACGCAGCAGCGGCTCGTCGTCGGCGATCACGGCGCTGGCGGCAGAGGTCGTGGGCAGGTTCATCCGGGTCCTCGCTCAGCGGGCGGGGAGGGCGCGGCGGGGGCGTCCTTGGACTTCTCGACCACCACGACGACCTCCAGCTTGGCCGGGCGGGCCACGGGCCCGCTGCGCGGCAGGCGCAGCGTCGCGCAGGTGCCGCGGGGAACCGCGGCGGTCAGCTGCAGATCCGCCTGCTCGTCGTAGACGAGGGCGAGGCGCGCCCGCACGTTGGCCAGCCCGGTGCCGCCAGAGCCGGCGGGCGATTCGACCGCCGCGGGGGCGGTTGCCGTGCCTGGCAAACCGGCGCCGTCGTCTTCCACGGTGAGGACGATGCAGTCGCCTTCGGGCCAAGCGCGCAGCGAAACGCTGCCGCCCTCGATCTGCGGTGCGATGCCGTGCTTGACGGCGTTCTCCACCAGCGTCAGCAGCACCAGCGGCGGCACGGCCACCTCGCGCAGTGACAGCGGCACGTCGATGGTGTAGCGCAGCCGGCCGGCCATGCGCATCTGCATGATGTCGAGGTAGTGGCGGGCGTGATCGACCTCGCGGCCGAGCGCGACCTGCGGCGCCCGCATGTCCGGCACCGAGGTGCGCAGGTAGTCGATCAGTGCGTCCGTCATGCGCAGGGCATCGGGACTGCCGCTCTGCACCAGGAAGCGCAGGTTGGCCAGCGTGTTGTAGAGGAAGTGCGGCTCCACCTGCGCCTGCAGCAGCCGCATCTCGCTCTCGGCCGTCACGCGCGCCAGCCGCTCCTGCGTGGCCTGCGCCTGCAGCAGTTGCAGCGACAGGTCCTGCTGTCGCCTGCGCAGCATCGCCACCACCTGGGGCAGACCGACCAACAGCACCAGCAGCAGCACGGCCACCAAGCCGGGCGTGAAGGTGTCCTGAAGCCACAGGCGTGCCGGGGCGTCCCAGCGGCTGCCGACGAGCGCGGCACCGGCCAGCAGCAACAAGGCCATCACCCCGCCCGTGATCGCCAGCGACCAGCGGCGCTGGTTGGCGCGCATCACCTCTGGCAGGTTCGCGAGGTTGACGCGGAAGCCTACCCACATCTCCAGGACGCTGGTCACCGCGACGTACAGCAACAGGTGCGGCAGCACCACGGCCACGATGCCGTAGGCCGGTTCGCGGTCGCGCAGCAACCCGGGCAGCACCAGCGCGGCGAAGAAGACCACGTAGCCTCCGGCCAGCCACGCCCAGCGATGGCGCAACTGCACCAGCAGCGCCTGCAACTCGAGCACCTCGTCGCGCAGCGGCGGCCGCAGCAGCAGCAGCCAGGAGGCGGCCCTAATCGTCGGTGGTGCTTGGCGGTCGTATTCCAGGGACATGCCGCCATGATCAGCCGGGAGGCCACGTTGCGGCGCCCGGTGGCGACCAAACGCGCCAAAGACGGCACGAAGCGCGGATTGGAGCCAACGACTGGCCCCCCACCATCCCGGAACACAAGCGCCGTTGGGTGCCGACTCACCTACCGAACGCGACTCCGGTCGGCGTGCCTTGGTTCACGGCATCAGGGCCCAGGATCTCCGAGGCCTTGTCGGTGGTGGAGAGGAGGAGGATCGAACTCCCGACCTTCGCATTGCGAACGCGACGCTCTCCCAGCTGAGCTACCCCCCCACGCGAGCCCGCGACTATAGCATCGACCCGTGGGCCGTGGCGGTGGCCGCGAGGGGCTGGCGCGCGGTCGCTACCATCGCGGCCCGGGCCCGCTGGCCCCACCCACAGGAGCACGACCCCGATGCGACCCCGCCTCGACGACCCGGCCTGGCTGGAACGGCAGTACGACAACCGTGCCCGCGTGCCCGATCACCCGCGCATCCTCGGCAACTGGGCGCAGGCCTCGGCCCACGTGCGCGAGCAGTCGCCCGCGGCGAAGCTGGACGTCCGCTACGGCCAGGGGCTGAACGAGACGCTCGACGTCTTCCCGCCCACGCAGCCGCAGCCCGGCGGCGCGCCGGTGCTGGTGTTCATCCACGGCGGCTACTGGCGCTCGCTCGACAAGAGCGACTTCTCCTTCGTCGCGCCCGCCTTCAATGCCGCCGGCGCGCTGGTGCTGGTGCCCAACTACGCGCTGTGCCCGGCCGTCACCATCGAGCACATCGCGCTGCAGATGGCGCAGGCCGTCGCCTGGGCCGTGGACCACGCGGCCGGGCACGGCGGCGACCCCGCCCGCATCGCGCTGGCGGGCCACTCGGCCGGCGGACACCTGGCCGCCATGCTGCTGACCTGCCGCTGGAAAGAGCTCGACCCCGGACTTCCCGCGCAGCCCCTGGCCGGAGCGCTGTCGATCTCGGGCCTGTACGACTTGGAGCCGCTGCGCCACACGCCCGGCGTGCAGCGCGACCTGCGGCTCACGCCCGCGGCGGTGGCCCGGCTGTCGCCGGCCTTCTTCCCGCGGCCCAAGGGCACGCGCCTGTACGCCGTGGCGGGTCTGGACGAGAGCGACGAGTTTCTGCGCCAGAACGCGCTCATCCGCGACGTCTGGGGCCCCACGGCCGTGCCGGTGTGCGAGACGCTGCCGGGCCTGAACCACTTCAGCGTGCTCAACCCGCTGGTCGACCCCTCGAGCCGTCTGCACGACCTGGCCCTGCGGCTGCTGGGGCTGCGCTGAGCCCGTCGGCCATGAGGGCGAACCCGGACTATGGTTTGCATTGAAGCTTTGTATTGCCCCTGACCCGCTGCTGCAGTAGCGTCGATGGGGTGGCGCCGGCCCCTTGCGCAAGGGGCTGTCGCCTGGTTCCCCCACCCTTCCTGAGGAGCTACCCATGGGACTGAAAGGCTCGAAGACCGAGCAGAACCTGAAGGACGCCTTCGCCGGCGAATCGCAGGCCAACCGCCGCTACCTGTACTTCGCGAACAAGGCCGACGTGGAAGGCCAGAACGACGTCGCCGCGCTGTTCCGCAGCACCGCCGAGGGCGAGACGGGTCATGCCCACGGCCACCTCGAGTTCCTCGAGCACGGCTCGGGTGACCCCGCCACCGGCCTGCCCATCGGCAGCAGCCGCCAGAACCTGATGGCCGCGGTGGCCGGCGAGACGCACGAGTACACCGACATGTACCCGGGCATGGCCAAGACGGCCCGCGAGGAAGGCTTCGACGAGATCGCCGACTGGTTCGAGACGCTGGCCAAGGCCGAGCGCTCGCACGCCAACCGCTACCAGAAGGCGCTCGACGCCCTGGTGGACTGAGCCCGGCGCACGCCGCCCGGCGCGGCCGCACGCACAAGGGGCTTCGGCCCCTTGTTCGTTGATGCCGCCCCGCACCCACCCCGCCCACACCGAAGGCCGCCCATCATGCGCGAAGGCAACCTGCAAGCCCCGACCCGCCACCCCATCGACTGGAAGAACCCCGACTTCTTCGACGAGGGCAAGCTGATGGCCGAGATGGAGCGGGTGTTCGACATCTGCCACGGCTGCCGCCGCTGCGTGAGCCTTTGCCAGAGCTTCCCGAACCTGTTCGACCTCGTCGACGCCACCGACGACGGCGAGGTGCACGGCGTCAAGAAGGTCGACTACTGGAAGGTCGTCGACCAGTGCTACCTGTGCGACCTGTGCTACATGACGAAGTGCCCGTACACGCCGCCGCACGAGTGGAACCTGGACTTCCCGCACCTGATGCTGCGCGCGAAGGCGCAGAAGTTCCGCCGCGGGCAGGTGGGGGCGGCCGAGCGGCTGCTGGCCAGCACCGACGTGCACGGCCAGTTCGCCGGCATCCCCATCGTGGTGGAGGCGGTCAACCGGGTCAACGCCACCGGCTTCATGCGGAAGCAGCTGCAACAGCGCCTGGGCGTGCACCCCGAGGCCTGGATGCCGACGCTGGCGACGCAGCGTTTCCGCTGGGGCCGGGCCATGAACGACACGACCTGGCCGGTGGTCAACGGCACGCGCACGCCGGGCAAGGTGGCCATATTCGCCACCTGCTATGTCAACTACAACGAGCCCGGCATCGGCGAAGACCTCATCAAGCTGCTGCAGCACAACCACATCCCCTACGAGATCGTCGAGAAGGAGCAGTGCTGCGGCATGCCCAAGCTCGAGCTCGGCGACCTCGACGCCGTCGAGGCCAGCTGGAAGGCCAACATCCCGGTGCTGGCGCGCTACGCCCGCGAGGGCTGGGCCATCGTCAGCGCCATCCCCAGCTGCACGCTGATGTTCAAGCAGGAGCTGCCGCTGATGTTCCCGGACGACGCCGACACGCAGCTCGTCAAGGAGGCGATGTTCGACCCCTTCGAGTACCTGGTGGCGCGCCACAAGGACGGGCTGCTGCGCACCGACTTCAAGGCCGCGCTGGGCCGCGTCAGCTACCACATCCCCTGCCACGGCCGGGTGCAGAACATCGGCCGCAAGACGGAAGAGATGTTCAAGCTCATCGGCCAGACGGTCGAGGTCAAGCTCAACACCGTGGAGCGCTGCAGCGGCCACGCCGGCACCTACGGCGTGAAGGAGCCTTACCACCCGGTGGCCATGAAGATCGGCAAGCCCGTGTTCAAGGCCATGGCCCGCGACGAGCCCGACCACATCAGCAGCGACTGCGCCCTGGCCGGCCACCACATCGCGCAGGGCATGCAGCAGCTGGGCACGCCGGCGCGCGACCTCGCCCACCCGCTGACGCTGGTGCGCATGGCCTACGGCATCGCCTGAGTCCCGTTTTCACCGCTTGCTGGAGACCCCCGCCATGACCACGATCGCCCGTGACAGCCTGCTCACGCTCGAGGCCTACGCGAAGCTGCGCAAGACCGCGCGCGCCGAGGCCATCGCCCACCGCAAGCGCCGCAGCGTGGCGCTGGGCGAGCACATCACGCTGCAGTTCGAGGACGAGCAGACCATCCGCCGCCAGATCCAGGAGATGCTGCACATCGAGAAGATCTTCGACGAGGAGGGCATCCAGAGCGAGATCGACGCCTACGCGCCGCTGGTGCCCGACGGCAGCAACTGGAAGGCGACGATGCTGATCGAGTACCCCGACCCGCACGAGCGCAAGCGCGAGCTGGCGCGGCTGATCGGCGTGGAGGACCGCATGTTCGTCGAGGTCGAGGGACACCCCCGCGTGTACGCCATCGCCGACGAGGACCTGGACCGCGAGAACGAGCACAAGACGAGCTCGGTGCACTTCGTGCGCTTCGAGTTCGCGCCGGCCCTGCGCGAGGCCATCCGCGCCGGCGCGGCCGTCAAGCTGGGCTGCGACCACACGAACTACCCGGCCCACGTGAGCATCGCCCCGGAGACGCTGGCCTCGCTGGCGGGCGACCTGCGCTGAGCCGCGGCGCCGCCGCGGGCCGCGGGCGCGGCGCCGCCACAATGCCGGCATGACCGACCTCTCTCCCGTCGTCGCCGGCCTGTGGAAGATGCACCAGTGGCCGCTGGACGCGCAGGGCCGGCTGCGCTGGATCGAGCGCGCGGTCGAGCTCGGCATCACCAGCTTCGACCACGCCGACATCTACGGCGGCTACTCGGTGGAGGCGCTGTTCGGCGAGGCGCTGGCGCTGGCGCCGGGGCTGCGCCAGCGGCTGCGGATCGTCACCAAGTGCGGCATCCGGTTGCCGCACCCGGCGCGGCCGGGCCTGGCCGTCAAGCACTACGACAGCGGCGCGGCGCACCTGCAGGCCAGCGTCGACGCCTCGCTGGCGGCGCTGCGCTGCGGCCACATCGACCTGCTGCTGGTGCACCGCCCCGACCCGCTGACCCACCCCGACGAGATCGCGCGCTGCTTCGAGCGCCTGCGCGCCGCCGGCAAGGTGCGCGAGTTCGGCGTCAGCAACCACACGCCGGCGCAGTTCGCCGCGCTGCACCGGCGCATCGCGCTGGCCACCCACCAGATCGAGTTCTCGGCGCTGCAGATGAAGGCGCTGGCCGACGGCACGCTGGAGCAGGCCACCGACCTGGGCCTGCCGCCGATGGTCTGGAGCCCGCTGGCCAGCGGCCGGCTGTTCACCGGCGACGACGAGCAGGCGCGCCGCGTGCGCGCCGCGCTGCAGCCGCTGGCCGATGCCCACGGCGTGAGCCTGGCCACCGTGGCGCTGGCCTGGGTGATGCGGCACCCGAGCCGGCCGCGGCCCATCACCGGCAGCGGGCGGCTCGAGGCGCTGGCCGAGGCGGTGGCCGCGACGAGGCTGGTGCTGGACCGCGAGGCCTGGACCTCCGTCTGGCGCGCCAGCATGGGCCACGACGTGCCGTGACGGGGCCCGTGTCGACCACGACGGCCGGCGCCGGGCCGCCGCTGTCGGCCGTGGTGGCCGGTTTCGTGGCCGTGCTGGTGGGCTTCACCAGTTCGGTGGCCATCGTCTTCCAGGCCGCGGCGGCGCTGGGCGCCACGCCGGCGCAGACGGCCTCGTGGATCTGGGCCCTGGGCCTGGGCATGGGGCTCACCAGCCTGGGCCTGAGCCTGAAGTACCGCATGCCGGTGCTCACGGCCTGGAGCACGCCCGGCGCGGCGCTGCTCGTCACAGCCGGCGCCGGCGTGCCGATGGCCGAGGCCGTGGGCGCCTTCGTCGTCTGCGCCGTGCTCATCACGCTGGCCGGTGCCACCGGCGCCTTCGCGCGGGTCATGGACCGCATCCCGCAGCCGCTGGCTGCCGCGCTGCTGGCCGGCGTGCTGGCGCGCTTCGCCTTCGACGCCTTCGCGGCGCTGCCGCGCGAGCCGGCCCTGGTGGGTGCCATGTGCGCGGCCTTCGTGGCGGGGCGGCGCTGGTGGCCGCGCTACGCCGTGCCCGGCGTGCTGGCCGCGGGCGTGGCGGTGGCCGCCGCGCAGGGGCGGCTGGCGCTGGGCGGCATCGAGTGGGCGCTGGCCACGCCCGTGTTCACGATGCCTGCCTTCAGCGTGGCGGCGGTGGTGGGCATCGCGCTGCCGCTCTTCGTGGTGACGATGGCCTCGCAGAACCTGCCGGGCGTGGCGGCGCAGCGCGCGGCGGGCTACGCGGTGCCGGTCTCGCCCGCCATCGCCACCACGGGCCTGGCCACGCTGGTGCTGGCGCCCTTCGGCGCCTACGCGCTCAACCTGGCGGCCATCACCGCCGCCATCTGCATGGGCCGCGAGGCCGCGGAAGACCCGGCCCGCCGCTGGTGGGCCAGCGCCGCGGCCGGCGTGTTCTACGTCGTCGTGGGGCTGCTGGGCGGCGCGGTGGTGGCGCTGCTGGCGGCCTTTCCGCCGGCCCTGGTGCTGGCGGTGGCGGGGCTGGCGCTGCTGTCCACCATCGGCTCGGCGCTGGCCACGGCGATGCGGGACGAGCCCGAGCGCGAGGCCGCGCTCGTGACCTTCGTCGTCACGGCCAGCGGCCTGGCGCTGCTGGGCATCGGCAGCGCGTTCTGGGGCCTGGTGGCCGGCGTGCTGGTGCGGCTGGCGCTGCGCCGCTGACATGGCCAAGCGGCCTGTGCCACAGTCGCGCCCCTGGACCGGAGTTGACCGCTTGAAGCTGCTGTTCGTTGCCGACCCGCTGGAGTCGTTCAAGACCCACAAGGACTCGACCTTCGCGATGATGCGCGAGGCCGCCCGCCGCGGCCACGCGCTGATGGCCTGCGAGCCCAAGGACATCCGCTGGCTGCGCGGCGAGCCGGTGACGGCCTTCGTGCGCGACATCACCCTCACCGGGCGCAGCGGCTACGGTGTGCACGACTGGTTCGAGGCCGCCCAGCAAGCGCCCGACGAGCGCCCGCAGCCGCTGAACGGCGTCGACGCCGTGCTGATGCGCAAGGACCCGCCCTTCGACAGCGAGTACTTCTACGCCACGCACCTGCTGGGCCAGGCCGAGCGCGAGGGCGCGCGTGTGTTCAACAAGCCCTCGGCGCTGCGCGACCACCCCGAGAAGCTGGCGATCATGGAGTTCCCGCAGTGGATCGCGCCGACGCTGGTCACGCGCGACGCCGCCGACGTGCGCCGCTTCCACGCCGAGCACCGCGACATCATCTGCAAGCCCCTGGACGGCATGGGCGGCATGGGCATCTTCCGCGTCGGCCCCGACGGCATGAACCTGGGCGCCATCACCGAGACGCTCAACCGCGACGGAGCGCAGACGATGATGGTGCAGCAGTACCTGCCGGCCATCGCGCAGGGCGACAAGCGGGTGCTCGTCATCGGCGGCCGGCCCGTGCCTTACGCCCTGGCGCGCATCCCGCAGGGCGGCGAGGTGCGCGGCAACCTGGCCGCCGGCGGCAAGGGCGTGGCGCAGCCGCTCGCCGATGCCGACCGCGCCATCGCCGAGGTCCTGGGCCCGGTGCTGGCGGCGCGCGGCCTGCTGCTGGTGGGGCTGGACGTCATCGGCGACCGCCTCACCGAGATCAACGTGACCAGCCCGACCTGCTTCGCCGAGATCGCCGAGCAGACCGGCTTCGACGTGGCGGCGATGTTCATCGACGCGCTGGAAGCCGCCGTGGCCCCAGGAGACCCGCGATGACGATGACGCCCGCGCTGCAGCGGCTGCTCGATGCCGAGGCCGGCTTTGCGCCCGAGTTCGGCGGCGGCCTGGCCAACCACCGTCCGATGGCGCTGCACGCGCTGGCCCGGCTGGGCGCCGACGATGCCCGGCTGGAGGCCTTCGCGCGGCAGTACGAGCCGCGCCTGGCCGCGGCCGAGCCGCCCCAGCCCTGGCCGGCCGGCATGGCCTGGGCCGACCGGCTGGGCCAGCCCGGGGCCTGGCCGCTGTACCGCGACCTGTTCGCGCAGTGGCTGTACCACGAGTCGCCCGGCGAAATGCTGCCGCAGGTGCTGCCGCGGCTGATGCTGGGCGCCGGTGGCGCCGGCTTCCACGGCCTCATCCGCACCGCGCACGCGGTGGCCGCGGGGCACCGCGCCGAGCTGCGCGATGCGCTGGCCGCCTGGGCCGCCTGCTGGCTGCCGCTGGGGCAGGCGCAGCCCGATGCTCGGCCCACCACCGACGACCCCGAAGTGCTGCTGCGACAGCTGCGCGTGGTGCGGGCCGGCCGCGGCCTCATCGTCGACGGCCTGCGGGCCGCCGCGCAGTCCCGCGGCTTCGACGCGCTGTGCGCGCGGCTGGCGCTCGGCCCGGGCACGCTGCCGCAGCTGGCGCGGCTGGCAGCCAAGGCCTACGCCGCCAGCGGCAACTTCGCGGTGCTGCACCTGGTGACGAGCGCGCTGGCGATGCACGAGCTGATGCGCTTCCTCGACCCCGAGGAGCCCGAGAAGGCGCAGGCCGCGCTGGCGGCCTACTGGCGCGCCTTCGCGGCCACCGTGTCCTCGGCCGGCATCGTGCCGCTGCCGCCGCTGGCGCCGCCGCCCTGGGCGCAGCTGGTGCAGGCGGCCTGCGCCAGCGACGACGACCACGCCATCAAGCTGGTCGACGCCTGCGTGCAGTGGCATGCCGTCGACCCCGGCGGCCCCTGGCAGGCCGCGGCGGCGCGGGCGCTGGCGGGCTGAGGGGCTGAGGGGCTGAGGGGCTGAGGGGCTGCCGCCGGCCAGCCGAGCCGGCCGCGCCGACAATCGGCCCATGGCCCTTCTTTCCCTTGCCGGCGCGCACCTCGCGTTCGGCCATGTCGCGCTGCTGGACGGCGCTTCCGTGTCCATCGAGCCCGGCGAGCGGCTGGCGCTGATCGGCCGCAACGGCACGGGCAAGTCCTCGCTGCTGAAGATCCTGGCCGGGCTGGACAAGCCCGACGACGGGCTGCTGTCGCTGCAGCAGGGCCTGCGGCGCGTGTACGTGCCGCAGGAGCCGGCCTTCGAGCCCGGCGCCCGGGTCTTCGACGCCGTGGCCGAGGGCGTGGCCGAGGCGCGCGCGCTGCGCGAGCGCTTCGAGCGGCACGCCAGCCTGCAAGGCGAGCCTGGACCAGGCTCGGAGGGCGACGACCTCGACGCCGTGCAGACGCGCCTGGAGGCCCTGGACGGCTGGACCTGGGAGCAGCGCGTGGCCGAGGCGCTGGAGCGGCTGCGCCTGGACGGCGACGCGCGCGTCGATGCGCTCTCGGGCGGCACCCGGAAGCGCGTGGCCCTGGCCCGCGCGCTGGTGGCGCGGCCCGAGCTGCTGCTGCTCGACGAGCCCACCAACCACCTCGACGTGGCCGCCATCGAGTGGCTGCAGGAGCTGCTGGTGGCCTGGCGCGGCGCGCTGGTGGTCGTCTCGCACGACCGCGCCTTCATCGACGCGGTGGCCACGCGCATCGTCGAGCTCGACCGCGGCGTGCTGCGCAGCTACCCCGGCCGCTTCAGCGCCTACGAGGCCACCAAGGCGCGCGAGCTCGAGGACGAGGCCCTGGCCAACGCCCGCGCCGACAAGCTGCTGGCGCAGGAAGAGGTGTGGGTGCGCAAGGGCGTGGAGGCCCGGCGCACCCGCAGCGTGGGCCGCGTGGCCCGGCTGGAGCGGCTGCGCCAGGCGCGCGCCGATCGGCGCGAGGTGCTCGGCCGCGTGCGGCTCGAGATGGAGGCCGGGCTGCCGCCGGGCAAGATCGTGGCCGAGCTCACCGACGTGTCCATGCGCTTCGCGCCTGACGGCCCGCCACTGGTGGACCGTTTCACGGCCACCATCCTGCGCGGCGACAAGGTGGGCCTCATCGGCCCCAACGGCAGCGGCAAGACCACGCTGCTGAAGCTGATCCTGGGCGAACTGCAGCCCACGGCCGGCACCGTGCGCCAGGGCACGCGGCTGCAGGTGGCCTACTTCGACCAGATGCGCGCCGGGCTCGACCTCGACGCCACGCTGGCCGACACCATCAGCCCCGGCAGCGAGTGGATCGAGCAGGGCCAGCCGCTGAAGGTCACGCGCAAGCACGTGATGAGTTACCTGAGCGACTTCCTGTTCGCCCCCGAGCGCGCCAACTCGCCGGTGCGCACGCTGTCGGGCGGCGAGCGCAACCGCCTGCTGCTGGCGCGCCTGTTCGCGCTGCCGGCCAACGTGCTGGTGCTCGACGAGCCCACCAACGACCTCGACATCGACACGCTGGAGCTGCTGGAAGAGCTGCTGCAGGCCTTCGAGGGCACGGTGTTCCTGGTCAGCCACGACCGGCGCTTCCTGGACAACGTGGTCACCAGCACCATCGCTTGGGAGGGCGACCCGGCCTTTGGCGGCCGGCCGGGCCTGTGGCGCGAGTACGAGGGCGGGTACGAGGACTGGAAGCGCCAGCGCGAGCGCGCCCGGGTGGCCGTCGCCGCCGTCGCGCCGGTGGCCGCGCCGAAGCCGGCCGCCGCGCCCGCGCCCGCGTCCGCGCCCAAGGCCAAGCTCAGCTACAAGGAGCAGCGCGAGCTCGACGGCCTGCCGGCGCGCATCGAGGCGCTGGAGGTCGAGCAGAAGGCGCTGCAGGCGCAGCTGGCCGACCCCGCCACCTACGCGCGCGACGCGCAGGCCGTGCCCGCGCTGCACGCGCGCTTCGAGGCGCTGGAGGCCGAGCTGATGCAGGCCCTGGAGCGCTGGGAGGCCCTGGCCTCGCGCTGACGAGGGTCCCGTGCGCCCCGCGCCCGCGGCCCGGGCCGTGGCACGGGGAACGGGCGGGCAGCGTGGGGACGGACAGCGTGATGGGCTCAGCGCGTGAGCAGCCGCCGCGCCGTGAAGCTGCACGCATCCACCAGCAGCACCAGCGCGATCATCGCGCCCAGGATGGTGGCGGTCTTGCCCATGTGGAACAGGCCCATGTGGAACTGCAGCAACTGCCCCAGCCCGCCGGCACCCACCACGCCCAGCACGGCGGCGGCGCGGATGTTGTTCTCCCAGCGGTACAGCGTGTAGCTCATCAGCTGCGGCAGCACCTGCGGCAGCGTGGCGTACAGGAACACGCGCAAGGGGCCCACGCCCTGGGCGCGCAGCGCGTCGCCCGGGCCGGGCGGGGCGTTCTCGATGGCCTCGGCGAACAGGCGCCCCAGCACGCCTGCGGTGTGGATGGCCAGCGCCAGCGTGCCGGCGAACGGCCCCAGGCCGGCGGCGATGAGCAGCAGCGCCGCCCACACCAGTTCGGGCACCGAGCGCAGCGCGTTGAGCACAAGGCGCATCGTGCCGCGCCCGCGGGCGGCGTCGCCCTCGTGCAGGCGGCTGGCGGGCAGGGCCAGCAGCAGGCCCGCGGCGGCGGCCAGCGCCGTGCCCAGCGCCGAAATCGCCAGCGTCTCCCAGGTGCCGCGCAGCACCCGGGCCAGGAACTCGGGGCTGGTGTCGGGCGGGAAGAACTCGCCCAGGAAGCGGCCCATGCTCCGCGCCGCCTCGAGGCTGAAGAACTGCGCCCACTGCAGGTCGAGGCTCCAGAAGCTGGCCACGACGAGCGCCAGCAGCCCCGCCGTGAACCAGCAGGCCCGGCAGCGTGCGTCGAACAGTCGCGGCGGCAGCCGGTAGGGCGGGTTGGCGGCGGGGGGCAGGCTCATGGCGGCGCGCGTCGTTTCAGCCCAGTGCCCGGCGCAGCCCCGCGCTCACGCGGTCGGCCAGCGCCACCAGCAGCACGAACACGGCCAGCATCGTGAAGACCTCGCCGCCGTTGAACATCTTCATCGAGTTGTCGAGCTGCTGGCCCAGCCCGCCCGCACCCACGAAGCCCAGCACCACCGAGCTGCGGATGGCGCACTCCCAGCGGTAGACCGTGTAGCTCGTGAGCTCGGCCGCGTTCTGCGGCAGCAGGCCGTAGAAGAAGGCCTGCAGGCGCGAACTGCCGTTGCGCAGCAGCGTCTGCGTGGCGTGCGGCTCGCCGGACTCGAGGATCTCGCCGTAGACCTTGCCCAGCATGCCGCCGTAGGTGAGCGCAATCGCCAGCACGCCGGCCGTGGGCCCCAGGCCCACCACGCGCACGAAGACCAGCGCCCACACCAGCTCGGGCACGCTGCGCAGCACGATGAGCAGCAGGCGCACGCCCTGGCGCAGCACCGCCGGCAGCGCCGCCATGCGGCCCGACAGGGCCGACACCGACAGCACGCGCGTGGACAGCAAGGTCAGCGGCACGGCCACCACGAACGCCAGCGTCATGCCCGCGGTGGCGATGGCCACCGTGCGCCAGGCCTCGCGCGCCACCATGGCCAGGAATTCGGCGCCGTGCGCCGGGGGCAGGAAGCTGGCGAGGAACTGCCCCGTGACCTTGAGGTTGTCCCGCTCCAGCAGGATCCACGGCCGGAACTCGGTGGCCACCAGCACCGGCCACAGCAGCACGGCGGCGGCGCCGATCCAGAACATCCGGCCCAGCCAGGCGGGGTCGCGCGTGGGCGGGTCCAGGCGGGGGGCGAGCGTGGTCGGCATCAGGCCGGCAGTCGCTGGCGGGACCGGACCGGTCTCAACGGCAGTGCATCACCACCGGGGCCGGGGCCGGGGCGGTGGGGGCGTCGCCGGGCAGCGGTGCGGCGCCCTGCAGCTCGTGCTCGTGCTGCGCGTACAGCCGCTGCAGCCGCTCGCGCGTGACGGCGGCGGCCGGCAGGTCGAAGGCCACCGAGCCCTGGTGCAGGGCCAGGATGCGCGGGAAGTGCGCCAGCGCCATGTCCACCTGGTGCAGCGTGGCCACCAGGGTGACGCCGCGCGCACGCGCCTCACCGACCAGCGTCTCGATGGCCTGGCGGGCGCGCGCGGGGTCGAGCGCCGACAGCGGCTCGTCCACCAGCCACAGCCGCGCCGGCGCCAGCAGCGCACGCGCCAGCCCCACGCGCTGGCGCTCGCCGCCGGATAGGCGGTCGACGCGCTCGAACAGCTTCTCGGCGAGGTCGAAACGCTCCAGCGCCGCGTGCGCAGCCGGGATGTCGGACGGGTAGAACAGGCTCTTCACGCTGGACAGCAGCCCCATGGCCGGCAGCCGGCCGGCCAGCACGGACGTGACCACGCGCTGCCGCGGTGGCAGCGGCGGCACCTGGGGCGCCAGGAAGAGGCGCCCGCGCAGCGCCTGCAGCTCTCGCCGCGGCAGCGTCCACGGGTCGATGCCGTCGAGCGTGAGCGTGCCGGCGCTGGGCGGCAGGGCGCAGGCCAGCGCCTGCAGCAGCGTCGTCTTGCCGGCGCCGGACGGGCCGATGACGGCCAGCACCTCGCCAGCGCCGACGCCCAGCGTGGTGGGCAGCAGCGCCGGGGCGACGCCGGGCCGCGCCGCCGGGTGGCGGGCGGCCACGCCCGCCAGCCGGATCTCCAGGCCCTGTCGCAAGCTCAAGGTCATGCCCCGCGGCGTGCGCTCACAGCAGCCCGGCGCTGCGGCCGGCAGCCTCCAGGCCCTTGTAGTTCTCGGCCCGGGTGGGGATGTAGCGCGTGGCGCGGTTCAGGCGCAGGATCTCGGCGCCCTCGGGCGTGGCCGGGCTCAGGTCGAGCAGCGCCTTGGTGACGCGCTCGCGCAGCGCCGCGGGCATGTCGGCGTGCACCGACCAGTTGTAGTTGAAGAAGGGCGGCGTGGTGAAGAACACGTCCACGGCCTTGGTGTCGACGCGGTTCTCGGCGACGAACTTGCGCCACACCGTGATGTCCAGCGCCGCGGCGTCGACCTTGCCGCTCACGACGCTGGCGATGGTGGCGTCGTGCGCGCCGCTGTAGGCGATGCGGCGGAAGTCGCGCTCGGGGTTGATGCCGGCGTCGAGCAGGTTGCTGCGCGGCATGAGGTGGCCCGAGGTGCTGCTCGGCGAGCCGAAGCTCACCTGCCTGCCCCGCATGTCGGCCAGGGTCTTGATGCCGCTGTCCGTCTTGGCGATGAACACGCTGCGGAACTGGGTGTCCTCCTCGCGCTGGGCGATGGGGATGATCCTGCCGCCCGAGCGCAGCTGCGCCTGCACGTGCGTGAAGCCGCCGAACCAGACGAGGTCGACGCGCTTGTTGACCAGCGCCTCCACGGCGGCCGGGTAGTCGGTGACCGGCGTGAACTCCACCTTCACGCCCAGCGTGCGCTCGAGGTACTGCGCCAGCGGCGTGAACTTGCGCACCTGCTCGGTCGCGGCCTCCTCGGGGATGGTGGTGACGCGGAAGACCTGCTGCGCCTGCGCCTGGGCGGCAAGCAGGCCCAGGCTGGCGACAGCCGACAGCAGCACGGCGCGGCGGGTGGCGGGGTGGAATGGCATGGGGCTCTCGTCTGGGCGAAGGTTTCGCAACCGGAGCGGCGACTCTAGCGAATGCCCGCTGATAGAGTGGGCCGGGCCAGGAACACCCCGTGACCGCACCCCGCTTCATCGCCGTGACCCGCCCCGATGCCGCCGCGCTGGCCGCCGAGGCCGCCGCCGGGCTGCTGCTGCCGGCCGCCGCCGTGTCGCCCAAGTTCCTGTACGACGCGCTCGGTTCGCGCCTGTTCGACGCCATCACCGAACTCGATGAGTACTACCCCACGCGGACCGAGGCGGCGCTGTTCGCGGCCCATGGCGCCGCCATCGCCGATGCCGTCCTGGCGGCCACCGGTCCCGCGCCGGCGCTGGTGGACCTCGGCGCTGGCGACGGCGCCAAGGCGGCGCGGTTGTTCCCGCGGCTGTCCCCGGGCCGCTACGTCGCGGTCGACATCTCGGTGGACTACCTGCGGGGCACGCTCGGGCGCCTTTCGCGCGAGCACCCCGGCATCGCGATGCTGGGCGTGGGGCTGGACTTCGGTGCCGGCCTGCGGCTGCCCGACGGCGTCGTCGAGGGCCCGGCGCTGCTGTTCTACCCGGGCAGCAGCATCGGCAACTTCGCGCCCGACGAGGCGCGCGCTCTGCTGGCCGACATGCGCCACGCCAGCCGCGGCGGTGCCGTGCTGGTGGGGGTGGACCTCGTCAAGGCCGCGGCACGCCTGGAAGCCGCGTACGACGACGCGCTGGGCGTGACCGCGGCCTTCAACCTGAACATCCTGCGGCGGCTCAATGCCCTGCTCGGTGCCGACTTCCGGCCCCGCCAGTGGCAGCACGTGGCGCTGTACGACGCCGCACAAGCGCGCATCGAGATGCACCTGCAGGCGCGCGAGGCGCTGGTGGTGCGCTGGCCGGGCGCCGAGCGCCGCTTTGCCGCGGGTGAGCGCATCCACACCGAGAACTCGTACAAGTGGACCCTGCCGCGCTTCGGCGCGCTGCTGTCCGGGGCCGGCTTCGGTCAGCATCGGCACTGGACGGACGAGGCCGGCGAGTTCGCGGTGTTCGTGGCGCGGTAGGGTGGCCGGGGCTCAGCTCGCCACGCTGCGCAGGCCGGCCGGGATGTCGCAGCGGCTGGCGCCGAAGAAGTTGCGGTAGGCCGGGTGGGCCAGCCGAGGCTGCGTCAGCCAGGAGGCGCCCTTCAGCACCGGCCGGCCGTCGAACCACGGCGCGCTGTAGTCGCGGTACAGGTGCGGCTCGAAGCCCGCGAAGGGCGCAAACGCGCTGGCCGTCCACTCCCAGACGTCGCCCCAGCGGAAGGCCGCGCCGGCCTGTCGCTCGGCCAGCACCAACTCGGCCTCTGTTGGCAGTCGGCGCCCGGCACAGCGGCACCAGGACTGGGCCTCGTGTGCGCTGACGAAGGCCAGCGGCTGATCGGGCCGCAGCCGCTCTCGCAGGCGCTCCACGCGCGCCGGCTCCTGCTGCCGGCGCCAGGCCCAGCCGGCCTCGCTCCACCAGCGCCGCTCGGCGTGGCCGCGCTCGAGAAAAGGCAGGAAGGCGTCCCCGCGCAGCGCCTGCGCGTCGATCTCGAACGGCGCCACGCGCTCGCGGTGGCGGCCGTGCTCGTTGTCGAAGGCGAAGCCGCGCGACTGCGCCGGGCGGCCGAGCTCGACCTCGCCGCCGTCGATGCGCAGCGCCGCCGCGGCGGCCGGCAGCGTGCGCGGCTGCCAGCGCGCGTCGTCGATCGCCACGCCGAGGCCGTGCGCCATGTACAGCGCGGCCTCGTGGTGCATGTCCTCGTGCAGCAGCACCAGGCGGAAGGCGTAGAGCGTGTCGTCGGCGTCGTCGGGGGCATCCTGCAGGAGCGCCAGCGTCGCGTCCATCTGCGCTGCGATCTCGGCCCGTGTGCTCGCCGCGTCGGGCAGCGGCAGCGTCCAGCGCGTGGCGTGCGGCACGCTGCTGGAGTCGTACAGCGCCTCGGCGTCGGGCCGCTGCGCGGGGCGGCGCGGCAGCGCGGGGTCGGCCCGCGGGCCCTCGCGCCAGGCCGGGTAGCGCGTCGTCCACCAGCCCTGGAACCAGCCGACGTGGCCCAGCTCCCACAGCGGCGGGTTCAGTTCCTCGCGCTGCGGCACCTGCAGCCCGGGCAGCGTGCGCTCGAACGCCGCGAAGGTGGCCAGCGTGTCGGCGCGGCTGGCGCGCAGCAGCGCGGCCAGCGTGGCGCGGTCGGCCTGGCGCGCGGCCCGGGCGGCCGCGCCGGGGCCGGCACCGTCGGGCTCTGGTAGCGTCATCGCATGCATCGGCCGCCCGTCCCTCCGCGGATCGTCCTCGTGACGCCGGCATTGGCTTCGGCCAACAACGGCAACTGGCAGACGGCACGCCGCTGGGCCCGCCTGCTGGCGCCAGCTTATCGCGTGACGCTCACCGACCGCGCCACGCCGGCCCAGATCGCAGACGCCGACGCGCTGCTGGCGCTGCACGCGCGCCGCTCGGCGCCGTCCATCCAGGCCTGGCGCGCGACGCACGCCACGCGGTCGCTGGTGGTGGTGCTCACGGGCACCGACCTCTACCGCGACATCGCGAGTGATGCCGACGCGCAGCGCTCGCTGGCGCTGGCCGACCGCCTGGTGGTGCTCAACGCCCACGGCGCGCGCGCGCTGCCCGCGGCGCTGCGGCCCAAGGCGCGCGTCGTGCTGCAGAGCTGCCCGGCGCGCCGGCCGCTGGCCAAGCCGCAGCGCCACCTGCGCGTGCTGATGGGGGGCCACCTGCGCGACGAGAAGGACCCGCGGACCTACTGGCGCGCCATCGCCCGGCTGCACGCGCGCGCCGACCTGCGCTTCGACCACGTCGGCGGCCCCCTCGACCCCGCGCTGGGCGACGAGGCGCGCGCGCGGGCCGCCGCCGATGCGCGCCTGCGCTGGCTGGGCGCGCTGCCGCACGGCACCACGCGCGCCCGCATCCAGCGCGCCCACGTGCTGGTGCACGCCAGCCGCATGGAAGGTGGCGCACACGCCGTCATCGAGGCGCTGCGCAGCGGCACGGCGGTGCTGGCCTCGGCCATCGACGGCAACACCGGCTTGCTGGGTGACGATCACCCGGGCCTGTTCGCGCCCGGCGACGATGCGGCGCTGGCGGCCCTGATCGAGCGCTGCCGCGACGACGCGTCTATGCTGCCTGCCCTGCGCGCCGCGGGCGACCGCCGCGCCCCCCTGTTCACGCCGCAGGCCGAGTCTGCGGCCCTTCACGCCCTGCTGGGCGAACTGTTCGACCCCGCGCGCGCCCAGCAGGCCCGCCCCCTTTCCGGAGACCGCCCATGAACGCCCCCGACCCCTTCGCCGCCGCGGCGCGCCCCACCGAGCCGCGCCTGACCTCCCTTTCGCACGGTGGCGGCTGCGGCTGCAAGATCGCCCCGGGCGTGCTCAGCGAGATCCTCAAGGGCACGGCCGCCATGCCCATCCCGAAGGAACTGCTGGTGGGCATCGAGACCGCCGACGATGCCGCCGTCTACCAGCTCAACGACGAGCAGGCGCTGATCGCGACGACGGACTTCTTCATGCCCATCGTCGACGACCCCTTCGACTTCGGCCGCATCGCCGCCACCAACGCCATCAGCGACGTCTACGCGATGGGCGGCCGGCCCATCCTGGCGCTGGCGCTGGTGGGCATGCCGATCAACGTGCTGAGCACGGCCACCATCGGCCGGGTGCTCGAAGGCGGCGCCAGCGTGTGCCGCACGGCCGGCATCCCGATTGCCGGCGGCCACACCATCGACAGCGTCGAGGCCATCTACGGCCTGGTGGCGCTGGGCCTGGTGCACCCGAAGCGCGTGAAGCGCAACGCCGATGCCCAGGCCGGTGACGTGCTGGTGCTGGGCAAGCCGCTGGGCGTGGGCGTGATGAGCGCGGCGCTGAAGAAGGGCGCGCTCGGCGAGGCCGGCTACGCGCAGATGATCGCCACGACGACGAAGCTCAACACGCCGGGGCCGGACCTGGCCGCCATCGACGGCGTGCATGCGCTGACTGACGTCACCGGCTTCGGCCTGGCGGGCCACGCGCTGGAGCTGGCACGAGGCGCCAAGTGCACCGTGCGCATCGACTGGGCCGCCGTGCCGCTGCTGGACGGCGTGCGCACGCTGGCGGGGCAGGGCTTCGTCACGGGCGCTTCCGGTCGCAACTGGGCCGGCTACGGGCACGACGTGGATCTGCCCGCGAACCTGGCCGCCGAGGACCGCGCCCTGCTGACCGACCCGCAGACCAGCGGCGGCCTGCTCGTGAGCTGCACGCCCGCGGCGGTGGACGCGGTGCTGGCCACCTTCCGCCGCCACGGCTTCGAGGCCGCGGCGGTGGTGGGCCGCGTCGAGGCCGGCG
>JBKDQY010000037.1:0-2961 GCA_046341655.1 Betaproteobacteria bacterium
TCGCCGCGGCGCGGGCTCTCGTGGTTGAACAGGATGCCGTTGCAGGCGTACAGGCCGTAGGCCTCGCGGTAGTTGACGGTGATCCAGTACGCGTACAGCTTGGCCACGCCGTAGGGGCTGCGCGGGTAGAAGGGCGTGGTCTCGGTCTGCGGCACCTGCTGCACCAGGCCGTAGAGCTCGGACGTGCTGGCCTGGTAGAAGCGCGTGCGGTCTTTCAGGCCCAGCAGGCGGATGGCCTCCAGCAGCCGCAGCGTGCCCATGGCGTCGACGTCGGCCGTGTATTCGGGCGCTTCGAAGCTCACGGCCACGTGGCTCTGCGCGCCCAGGTTGTAGACCTCGTCGGGCTGCACCTGCTGCAGGATGCGCGTGAGGTTGCTGCCGTCGGTCAGGTCGCCGTGGTGCAGCACGAAGTGGCGGTTGTCGACGTGCGGGTCTTCGTAGATGTGGTCGACGCGCTGCGTGTTGAACAGCGAGGCGCGGCGCTTGATGCCGTGCACCTCGTAGCCCTGCTCGAGCAGGAACTCGGCGAGGTAGCTGCCGTCCTGGCCGGTGACGCCGGTGATGAGGGCTTTTTTCATGCGCGGTGGAGGGTATGGGCGGGGGGATTATCGGCAGCCGGGCGGTACTCGGGCACCCAGCGCCGCAGCAGCGACCGCGCGGCGGCCATGACGCTCGGGCCTTGACAGTCTATTTTTTGTGCGCACAATAAATAGCCATGGAGGTCAGCTTCGACCCTGCAAAGAACGAACGCAACATCCGGGAACGGGGGCTGTCGTTTGCACTCGCAGGGCAGCTCGATTTCGAGACGGCCCTGTTTCAGCCCGACACACGCCGCGCCTATGGCGAGCAGAGAGTCCGCGTGTTGGGCCGCCTGAAGGGCCGCGTTCATGCGCTGGTGTTCGTGGAAACGCCCAGGGGCATCCGCGTCATCAGCTTTCGCAAGGCCAATGCACGAGAGGTGCGCATCTATGAGCAGGAAACCCAAGACCCTTCCGGTTGACGACGACAACCCCGAATGGACGGCTGACGAGGCTGCTGCTGCCAGGCGCCTGCCCGAGTTGCCCGCCACGCTGCAAGCCAAGCTGCGCGGTCGGCCCAAGTCGGCGGTGGTGAAGGCCCGCCTGACCGTGCGTGTGGAGCCCCAGGCCCTGGAGCGGTGGAGAGCCAGTGGCCCGGGTTGGCAAACGCGCCTGGCAGCGCTGGTGGCGCGCATGGCGCCCTGACGCGTGACGCGCACGACCTGGCGGCCCGCAGGCTTGCGCAGCTTCCTGTTGCTCAGATGAGGAAGAGGGCTGCCTTTCCTTCAGCAACAACCTCAGTGGCCAGCTTCTGATCCATGGTGGCCAGCTTGCCCTTGTTCTGGCGGGCAAGGGCCAGCAGGTAGCTGTCGGTCACGCGGCTGTGGCTCGACAGCAATGCTGAATCCACCAAGGCGTTGTCCACCAAGCTGAGGCTGTCCGGCCAGAACGCGTGGCCGGGCAGGTTTCGGATGGCCGAGAGCGCACGGGCAACGGCGTTCGGTGGGCCTGGCGAATTGGGGTACTTCGGATGGCCAACGATCCGAAGCAGACCGTTCTCGGTGATCGGGCAAGTAGCAAACGCCTTGAGCCCTGTGCGAGCAAACCACTCATGGGCTTGGTCGTGTTGAACATGGGCAGGATCCACCAGCGCGATCAGGACGTTGACGTCCAGAAGATAGCGCGTCATGCCTGCTCGTCGCGAAGTTGGTTGACCAGCTCCATGGTCACGGGCACCGCAGGTCTGCGGCCAGGCAACAGCGGGATGCCGTTTCTCTCTGACCGGGTGGCGCGTGAGCCTCGCAAGAGGCCTTGCCTGGCCAGTGACGAGATGACCTCGCCAACGCTGCGGCGCTCCCGCTCCGCCAGATGCCTGGCCGCAGCCAGGACGTCGTCATCAATCGCAAGCGTGGTCCGCATGAGCAACTCTGATCATCAGGTGCTGCGCATCATACATCACGCATCCACCAGCCTTGTTTGCGCTGCACGGTGGCTTCGACAATCTCATCCGTCAGAAGACGCTGTGCAACTCGTAGCCCTGCTCGAGCAGGAACTCGGCCGGGTAGCTGCCGTCCTGGCCGGCAATGTCGGTGATCGGGGCACTCTTCATGCGCTGCCGTAGGTTGAACGGGCGGGCTCTTCGGCAGCCGGGCGGTATTCCGGCACCCAGCGCCGCAGCAGCGCCCGCGCCGCGGCGTCGTCGGCCCCCACGGCCTGCGCCTGGGCCAACCAGCCGTCCAGCGCCGCCGCGTCGCCGGCCGCGATGCGCGCCACGCGCAGCCGCTCCACTGGCGTGGGCAGCGTGGCCTCGGTGTCGGCCAGCAGTTCCTCGTACAGCTTCTCGCCGGGGCGAAGGCCGGTGAACTCGATGGCAATCTCGTCCACGGTGTGGCCCGACAGGCGGATCAGGTCGCGCGCCAGGTCGACGATCTTCACCGGCTCGCCCATGTCCAGCACCATCACCTGACCGCTCTCGCCCAGCGCGCCGGCCTGCAGCACCAGGCGCGCCGCCTCGGGGATGGTCATGAAGTAGCGGATGATGTCCGGGTGGGTCACGGTCACGGGGCCGCCGCGCGCGATCTGCTCCTTGAAGCGCGGAATGACGCTGCCGCTGCTGCCCAGCACGTTGCCAAAGCGCACGGCCATAAAGCGCGTGCCCGGGTGGCGCGCCGCCAGGGCGGTGACGGCCAGTTCGGCGGCGCGCTTGCTGGCGCCCATCACGTTGGTGGGATTCACGGCCTTGTCGGTGCTGACGAGCACGAAGCGCTCCACGCCCGCGCGCGCAGCAGCCTCGGCCGTGAAGACGCTGCCCAGCACGTTGTTGGCCAGCGCCGCCGCGGCGTTCAGCCCCTCCATCAGCGGCACGTGCTTGTAGGCCGCGGCGTGGAACACCACCGCCGGGCGCCAGCGGGCCAGCGTGGCCTGCATCCAGGCGGCGTCCTTC
>JBKDQY010000038.1:0-55227 GCA_046341655.1 Betaproteobacteria bacterium
CGCGGGGTCGCGCTCCAGGATGCAGGCGATGTCTTCGCGCAGGCGGGCGAACATGGCCGGAGTGTAGCCAGCGGGGTTCAACCCTGCTCCCGTGCCGGGGCCGGAGGCGGGACGGAGGGCGGCGTTCCGGCCGCGGCCTCGGCGGCGCGGGCGATGCCGCGCAGCACGTGCAGCTCGTCCACCGTGGGCCGGGCGCGGTTGAGCAACTGGTTCAGGCGCGGCACCAGCTTCTTCGGCGCCGCCGGGTCCAGGAAGCCGATGCGCTCCAGCGCCGCCTGCCAGTGCGCCAGCGCGGCCTGCACCGCGGCCACGTCGGCCGTCGGCGAGGGCGCCAGCGCCGGCCGCGCCGGCACCAAGGGCCAGCCGCCCAGCGCCTGCCGCCACTCGTAGGCGACGAGCTGCACCGCCTGCGCCAGGTTCAGCGAGCCGTAGGCCGGGTTGGCCGGGATGCTCAGGCAGGCGTGGCAGCGCCAGACGTCCTCGTTGGCCAGGCCCGTGCGCTCGCGTCCGAACACAAAGCCCACACGGCTGCCGTCGGCCAGACCCGCCGCCAGGGCCGGCAGGTGCTCGCGCGGGGCCGACACCGGCGGGCCGAAGTCGCGCGGCGTCATCGCGGTGGCGCAGGCGTGGGTCACCCCCTGCAGCGCCTCGGCCAGCGTGGGCACCACGCGCACGCCGTCCAGCACGTCGGTGGCACCGCTGGCCAGGGCCACGGCGTCGTCGTGGCGGTGCAGGTCGGCGTGGCGCGGCGCCACCAGCACCAGGTCGGCGAATCCCATCACCTTCAGCGCCCGCGCCGCCGCGCCCACGTTGCCGGCGTGGCTGGGGCGCACGAGCACGAAGCGGGTGGGGTCGGCGACGGGGCTCATGGGCTGGGTCGGGCAGGGTGGCCGGATAGAATCGAGGGTTTTCGCGGCGGGCCAGCGATTGTCCCGCCGCGCGATCTTTTCCAGCTGCCGCCCGCCCATTCCTCACCCCTGCCCGCCATGTCGCAGACCCTGCACCCCATGCTCAACATCGCCGTCAAGGCGGCTCGCACGGCGGGTTCCATCATCAACCGGGCGGCGCTCGATCTCGACATCCTCAAGGTCGGCAGCAAGGGCCCCAACGACTTCGTCTCCGAGGTCGACCGCAACGCCGAGGCCGCCATCATCCAGACCCTGCTGGAGGCCTACCCCGGCCACGGCATCCTGGCCGAGGAAAGCGGCCGCGAGCACGGCGCGCGCGACAGCGAGTACGTCTGGATCATCGACCCGCTCGACGGCACGACCAACTTCCTGCACGGCTTTCCGGTCTACGCCGTCAGCATCGCGCTGGCCGTGCGCGGCCAGGTGCAGCAGGCGGTGGTCTACGACCCCACGCGCAACGACCTCTTCATCGCCAGCCGCGGCCGCGGCGCCTTCCTGAACGACCGGCGCCTGCGGGTGAGCCGGCGCACGCGCCTGTCGGACTCCCTCGTGGGCACCGGCTTCCCGTTCCGCCGCGGCGACAACTTCAAGCGTTACGTCAAGATGTTCGAGGAGGTCATGCAGGCCTGCGCCGGCCTGCGCCGGCCCGGCGCCGCGGCGCTGGACCTGTGCTACGTGGCCGCCGGCTGGTACGACGGCTTCTTCGAGATGGGCCTGAACCCCTGGGACGTGGCCGCGGGCTCGCTGATCATCACCGAGGCCGGCGGCCTGGTCGGCAACTTCACCGGCGAGAGCGACTACCTGCACCAGCGCGAGGTGGTGGCCGGCAATCCGAAGGTGTTCGGGCAGCTCGTGGGCATCCTGGCGCCCTACACGCGCGTGATCAAGGACGAGCCCGAGGCGCCGGGCCGCCGGCCGGAGGCCGATGACGACGCCGTGCTCCAGGCACTGGGCACCGCCGCGGCGCCCGCCCCCGCCGCGCCGGCATCCAGGAAGCCGCCGGTGCGCATACGCCGCGGCACGCCCCAGGACGACGACGCGCCCATGTGAGCGGCGGCCGCGCGGGGCCGCTCGCTCAGTCGAACCAGATCTGCCACAGGCCGACCACCACGTGGCCCCACACCAGGATGTTGAAGCCCAGCAGCGTGAACACCCGCGAGGCCGCCCAGAAGGCCCGCGCGCGGCGGTCGCAGGCGGGCTCCCCGGTGACGGCATACAGCACCAGGTACAGGGCGGCCGGCGCCAGGGTGCCGATGATCAGCACGCCCATCACCCAGTAGAAGACGATCATCGGGCGATTATGGCCAGCGGCCCCGGGATTGCCGGGGCCGCGGTCATGGGCGGTGGGGCGCGGGGCCCCGCAAGCGGCGTCAGTCGATCGTGATGCCGCCCTGGAGCACCACCGTCGTCGGGTAGCGCCCTTCGGCGTTGGGCACGCTGCGGTTGGCGCCGCTGGTGCGCGCGCCGTCCGACAGCTCGTTGCTGCCGCCGACGCCCTGGAACGAGATCTGCGAGATCGGCGAGATGGCCAGCGCCTGGGCCACCGAGGTGGCGGCTCCGGCGCAATCCTGCACCAGGGCGAACGAGTTCAACGGGATCGCGTAGATGCTGGCGGCCTGGGCCGTGGGCGTGACCACCCGGCGCAACTGCAGCCGGCAGGTGCCGCCGCCGGTGGTGAAGCGCTTGCCGAGGTCCATCACGATCATGAAGTTGTTGGTCGCCGAGCCGAACCACTCCGCGTTCTGCCCCAGCTTGAAGCGCAACGTCGTCTGCGAGGTCACCTGCACGCCTGGGGTGTCGGCCGTGGGGCTGAAGCCCCCCACCACGCCCGGCGCCTGCACGAAGATGCCCATGTACATGGCCGTGGCCGGGCTGGGCGTCTGGTAGTAGTAGAAGAAGTAGCTGTCGGCCGCGGAGAGCGCCGGCGCGAACTCGCCGCCGGCACCGCAGTTTGCGGGGTTGCCGTCGCAGTTGAAGCCGTCGAAGTTGCTGCCGCTGAAGCCGCCGAACTCGCCGCCCTCCACCGTGCGGCTGCCGCCGGCAAAGCCGCTGGAGAAGGTCAGCGCCGCAGCACCGCCCCCGCCCGTGGGCGCCGGCAGCAGCGTGATGCCGTCGAAGTAGTAGGCGCGCCCCGGCGGTGCATCGACCGTGCCCAGGCGCGGCAGCAGCACGATCTTGTTGAAGGTCAGCGAGGGGTCGACGCCGGAGAACGTCCAGGTCAGCGTCTGCCAGCCCACGACCACCGGCTCGTTGGCCGACACGTCGCCCGAGTTGGCCCCGCCCGGGCCCTCGATCTTCATCACCATCGGGATGCCCGCCAGCGGCGAGTAGACCTGCGCGCTGATCGTGCGCCGCGTCGCCGTCACAGGCACGGCCGTCTCGACGATGCCCAGCGCGTAGATCTGGCCGCCAGAGCGCAGCACCTTGAAGCTGTTGCCCGAGCCGCCACCGGCCGGCCCGGCCTCGATGGCGCTGCCCTCGGCGCCCTCGAAGCCCGCCACCGGCGGGCGCACGTCGTCGAAGTTGGCCAGCACGGTGCCGCCGACCAGCGACGCGTTCTCGACCAGCGTCATGCCGTCGAAGTAGTAGGCGCGCCCGGGCGGTGCGTCGACCGTGCCCAGGCGCGGCAGCAGCACGATCTTGTTGAAGGTCTGCGCAGGGTTCACGCCGGAGAAGGTCCAGGTCAGGGTCTGCCAGCCCACGACCACGGCCTCGTTGGCCGACACGTCGCCCGAGTTGGCGCCGCCCGGGCCCTCGATCTTCATCACCATCGGAATGCCCGCCAGCGGCGAGTAGACCTGCGCCCTGATCGTGCGCCGGGTCGCCGTCACCGGCACGCCCGTCTCGACGATGCCCAGCGCGTAGACCTGGCCGCCCAAGCGCAGCACCTTGAAACTGTTGCCCGAGCCGCCGCCGGCCGGTCCGGCCTCGATGGCGCTGCCCTCGGCGCCCTCGAAGCCCGCCACCGGCGGGCGCACGTCGTCGAAGTTGGCCAGCACGACGTTGCCGGTCGCCGGTGGCGGGGGCGGCACGGTGTCGAAAGCCTTGGCGGCCGTGACCGCGGCGTTGCCCGTGCCGGTGGCGTCGGTCACGCTGCCGGCGGCTACCGACACCTGCACCGTGCCGCTGGAGTTGGCCGTCGGCACCACCACCAGCGTGGCGCCGGTGCCCGACAGGCGGGTGAACGCACCCTTGCTGCCGCTCGTCACGGTCACGTCGTCGGCCGTGAACGAGGTACCGACGTCGCGGTTGAACGAGAAGGTGAAGGTGATCGGGCCCGTGGCCGTCTCGGCCGTGACGTTGTTGGTGATGGTCACCACCGGCGCAGCCGGCGCGACGACGCTGCCGGGCCGATCGGGCGGCGCCTCGCCGCCACCACCCCCGCAGGCGGCCAGCGAGAGCGCGAACACCGCCGCCGCGAGGGCGGCCAAGGGGGGACGATGCTGTGGGGTGGTCATGGCAGGCTGTCCTCGGGTGGCGGAGTCGACGGACTCGCGGGCAAAGAAGGCGGGGGGCTGTGAAAGCGCTTTCAACAGTATCGGGACGATGCGGGCTCGTTGGCAAGGGCGCCGGCCTTCTCGCTTACCCGTAGGCCGGGCGTCGCGGGTGCGCCGACAAGGTCGCTCAGGGCACGTTCAGGCGGCCCAGTTGACCGGGCGGCACCACCAGGCGCCGGCCGTCGCTGAACCGCACCTCCAGCGGCGCCGGGCGGGCGTTGAAGGCCAGGTAGGTGCGGCGGCCGTCGGCTCGCCGGAACACGGCGTGCAGCGGCGTGTCGGCGGTGATGCCGAAGTCCGGCAGGCCCATGGCCTCCAGGCCGAGCATGAAGTGCAGCGTGAAGCTGCGCGACGAGCCCAGCTCCACCGAGCCCCAGCGGTCCCAGGTCTTCAGCGCCTCGGCCGGATCGGCCAGGGCCAAGTACATGGCGAAGATGTCCTGCCAGATGTCCTTGGGCGGCGGCGGGTCCGGCTTCCTGGCGATGCGGTTCCACAGCTCGGTCTCGGCCGGCAGCGTGGCCAGGCTGCGCTTCACGAAAGCCGGATCGCGGCCCAGGTAGGTGTGAGCGGTGGTCACCGGCAGCAGGTTGATCCCCTTGATCTGCCGCGGATCGTCGATCCACCAGGTGTCGTGTCGGTACATCCCGCCGAAGACCAGGCTGACCTCGGCGTTGCGGTACTCGGGCGCGAACACCTGGCCGTGGATGTCGAACCAGTAGTGGTTGATGGCCTCGATCTCGCTGGCGTAGAGGTAGACGCCCAGGTCGCGCAGGGCCCTGTTGCCCGTGATCTCGCCCCACAGGATGAGGCCGGTCCAGGCATTGATCGATTCCGACGAAGACTCGTTGTTGTTGCCGAACTCGCCCGTCCCGATGCCGTTGGCCCAAGTGTGGCCCTCGTAGGCGTCCCAGTTGCGCAGGAAAGGAAAGTCGGCGCGCCCGCGCTCGGTGGTGGCGATGTCGGCGATGAGCAGCTCGAACATCCCGCCCCAGCGCTCGCGCGCGATCCAGGCCGGGTCGCGCAGCGCCACCTCGGCGGCGGAGCGGATCCAGTAGCCGAACCAGAAGTGGTGGTCGTTGATCTCGGCCACCGCGAAGAACTCGTCGGGGTAGATCGACACCAGGCCCATGGCCTCGTCGCGCTGCACGTAGCCGCGGCTGCTCTGGCCGCCAAGCCACTCCTCGGCACGCTTCTTCACCATGTCGATCAGGCGGTCGCGGCGGGCGAGGTCGCCCTGCTGCTCGAAGACCTCGGCCAGCTTCATGGTGCGCTGCAGGCCTTTGCCCGCCCAGTAGGCGCTGCGGCCCTGGCGCTGCAGCTCGCGGCTGGCGGTGGCAAAGTCCCGGTCCATCAGTTCCCGCAGTTGCGGCAGGCGGGCGGCATCGGTGGCGGCGGGCCAGAAGGGCACGAAGCCGTTGAAAGTGGTCGTCGTGGTGAACTCTGGCGCCGCCAGCAGCCGCAGGGGGCCGCGCACGGTGTCGAAGGCGGGCCCGAGCCGGCCCTGCACCGACGGGTTGCGAAACCAGTGGTGCGGGTACAGGCCCAGCAGCGGCCCGTGGTCGGGGCCCTCCATCACCTCGGTGCGGGCCCGGAAGGTGGTCTCGACCCGGCTGGCCGCCTCGTCGTAGCGCCACGCCACGCGCGTCTGTCGGATGAAGGCATAGGCGTGGCGCGTGAACAGGGCCAGCGTCTGCGGCGTGTCGTCGGGCAGCGCCGCCACCGACAGGTAGCCGCGGCCTGCCGGCAGCCGCGCGACCCACTCGGTGGGCGACGCCGACTGCCAGGCCACGCCCGTGGGGCCGAACAGCGCATAGGTCTTGCCGCCCACCTTGAGCGCGACGACCCGGGCGTCGGCGCCCTCGTGCAGGCGCTGGCCGGCCGAGGGCAGCCGCACGCGCAGGTCGCCCCGGGTGACGCGGATCGACGCGTAGGGGTGGCCGCGCGCCACCGTGGCCAGCATCTCGTCGCTGCCGCGCGCCATGGAGATGTCGATCGACCAGTCGTCGGCGTTGGCCAGCCGGGCGACACCGGGCTCGAAGGCCACGGGGCTGACGAGCAGCGGGTCGCGGTGCGGGTAGCGGATCTCCACGTCCTGGCGCACGCTGGTGACAGCCTCTTTCGACGGCAACGCGAACTCCAGGCCCGCCGGCGTGGTCCTCACGGTGATCGGCTGCACGAACAGGGCTTCGGGCTTGGCGCTGAAGACCAGGCTCGAGTACCACTGGTTGGTGGGCGCCGCCCGCTTCAGCATGGCCTCGGTTCGAAACGGCGCACGCGGCACGGCCTTGTCGCCGGGCCTGGGCGACAGCAGGTAGGCGCCCTCGCCCAGCTTCACCGGTTGCGCCAGCGCGGGCGCGGCCACTGCCAGCAGCGCCAGCACGGTACCCGTCACCGCAAGGGCCTTCGCCCGCTGGGCAGCCCGGCCGGACGGACGGGCCTGGCGGTGGGTGTGGACGACGATCATCGGCTTGCCCCGTAGGTGCGCAACATGGTGCCCGGCCATTCTTTGTGAAAGCGCTTTCATATCGTTCCCGCGTTTACCCGCAGCTGCAGCCCGCCGCCGACGCCCGGCCCCGACGGGAGGGTAAACACGCAGCGCCCATGCGTTGACGCGCAGCCTGCGCCGACCGTATTCTTTGAAAGCGCTTTCAACGCCAACCACCAGCCCGAGGCGGCCCGAGCCATGCAGCACACAACCTCCCGTCCCCGGGAACCGCGATCCCGCCTCGCCGAGCGCCGCACGCGGCCGGTCCGCCGGCTGCCGGCCTTCGCGCTGTGCCTGGCCGGGCTGGGCTCGAGCCCGCTGGCGCAGGCCTTCGAGTGGGGACCGTTCACACTGACGGGCTTCGCCAAGGCCAGCGTGAGCCACGTCAGCAACGGCTGCAAGGGCTGCCAGCGCGAGCCCGACACCAACCGCCACTTTGTGTGGGCCGACGACATCGTGTTCGGCAAGGACTACGGCGGCCTGACCACCGACAGCGTGCAGATCCAGCCCACGCTGGGCGTCCGGTTCGACCTGCCGCAGGGCTTCAAGGCCTCGGCCGCGTTGTCACAGCGCTACCGCGACGGCAAGCCCGACCTGCCCGGCGTGGTGTACGAGCGCAGCGCGACGCTGGCGCACGAGTACTACGGCAGCCTCACGATCGGCAACTTCCCGTCCCGGGCCTGGAACCGGCCCGACTTCCCGTACGCCTCCGACGTCGGGCAGACCGCGTTCTCCGATTCCGGCGCGGCCTACGGCATCCTGACCACGGCCGTGCGCTACACCTCGCGCGAGCTGTTCGTGGCCGAGGGCAACCTCGTGCTCGAGGCCACCTACGACCAGGGCGACACGAACTTCAAGCGCAACAAGCCCGAGCTGATCGAGCTGTGGGCGCTGTGGGGCCGCGGCCCCTTGCTGGTCGAGGCGGTGGCGCAGTCGGCACGCAACGGCGCCCCGGCGGCCTTCGCCAAGGCCGGCTTCACAGGGCTGACGCCCTTCGCCGAGCGCGACGACGCGCGGCTCGGAGGCAGCAGCCAGGGCGTGTTCATGCTGCTGGCCAAGTACCAGATCGGCACCGCCTACGAACTCTCGGGCGGCCTGCGCTTCAACCGCTGGAGCGGCGCCTATGCGGTGCCGCTCACCGACGGCCCTCTGGCGCAGTGGAACACCCCCTTCAACGTCGACTGGAACGGCGTAGACGCACGGGGCGTGCGCAATCCAGGCTATCCGGCGCG
This sequence comes from Betaproteobacteria bacterium, assembly GCA_046341655.1. Lineage (GTDB taxonomy): Bacteria > Pseudomonadota > Gammaproteobacteria > Burkholderiales > Burkholderiaceae_C > Rubrivivax. The sequence goes on from JBKDQY010000038.1 coordinate 8,123, forward strand.
CTCCACCGACTTCATGCTCGGCCTGCGCAAGTACGTGAATCCCAGGCTGGCGGCCTACGCCGGCCTGACCTACCTGGGTCGCGCCAGCACCGACAACCCCAGCGAGCGCGGCCAGGGCAACTCGGCGACCTTCGCCACCCTGGGGGCGCGCCACGACCTGGGCCGCGGCCTCAGCGTCTCGGGGTCGGTCAACGCCGTGTGGTACCGCCGCAAGGGCCTGGCGCCGCTGAGCATGCCCGCCCACGACGCCTTCTCGAACATCGACTCCCGCGTGGCCAACCGTGGCAACTGGGTGTCGCTCGAAGCGAACTACCGGTTCTGAGTCCGAGGTCCTCCATGATGTCCAACCGGCTTTTCCTGCTGCCACGCAGCGCCCTGGCCTGCGCGTTCGCGGTGGCGCTGACTGCCGGCCTCGCGGGTTGCGGCGGTGGTGGCTACACGCCCGGCGCCGTGTCGCAGGCCTCCGACCGGCGCGAGCTGCCGCAGGCCCTGCTCACGCGGGCCGCCGTCAACTACTCGCCCTACCGCAGCTCGCGCGGGCCGGCCGACCTGGCCAGCGAGGTGATCACGCCGGCCAACGTGCTGCAGGACCTGCGCCTGGTGCAGGCCACCGGCATCGGCACCATCCGCCTCTTCAGCAGCCGCGCCTTCGCCGAGACGGTGCTGCAGGTCATCCGCGACAACGGCCTGGACCTGAAGGTGCAGCTCGGCGCGTTTCCCAACCCGGTGACCGGGGCCGCCGCCGAGGCCGACAACCAGGCCGAGCTCGACGCCTGCATCCGCCTGGCCAACGCCTACCCCGAGATCGTGCTCGCCGTCAGCGTCGGCAACGAGAAGCTCGTCGAGTGGTCCACCGCCCAGATCGCCCCCGAGGTCATGGCCGGCTACCTGCGCAAGGTGCGCGCCGCGGTGCGCCAGCCCGTCACCACCAACGACAACTGGCTGATGTGGTCGAAGGTGCCGCGCTCGGTGGCCGAGACGGTGGACTTCGCGGCCGTGCACGTGTACCCCTTCCTCGACACCTTCTACGACCCCACGCGCTACGACTGGCGGCAGAAGTCCGTGCCCGAGGCGCAGCGCGCCCGCGCGATGATCGACGCCAGCGTCGCCGAGGCGAAGAAGCAGTTCGAGGCGGCCCGCGCCGGCCTGGCCAAGCTAGGTCTTAGCACCATCCCGATGGTCGTGGGCGAGACGGGCTGGGCCGCGGTCGACGCCAACGGCGGGCCCACCCTGGCCTTCCGCGCTCACCCCGTGAATCAGAAGATGTACTTCGACGCGATGCAGCTGTGGGCGCAGCAGGGCCGGCGCGACGCGCAGGGCCCGAAGGCGGTCTTCTTCTTCCAGGCCTTCGACGAGCCCTGGAAGCAGGGCGACGACGGCTGGGGCCTGTTCAACGCCAGCCGCCAGGCGCGCCACGTCGTGCAGGGCCTGGGCACCTGCGGCCAGACCTGGGCCTGCGAGCCCGGCAGCTACACCGAGGCCGACGCCGTCAAGTGGGTGCCGCCGACGCTGGCCACCGCCGTCACGGCCAGCCGCTACACGCTGTTCGCCGACGCCGCCGTGGCCGGCGAAGAGCGCGCCACCGGGCTGCGCTGGGACCCGTTCGCCAGCACCGGCTATCGCGAGAGCAGCGCTGGCGTGCCGTCCGCCGACGGTGGCGTGCACCTGGAGGTCTCGCCCAACCCGGTGGACTACGGCTGGGGCCTGTTCCAGTACTCCGGCACCGGCGTGCTGGCCAACCTGAGCAACTTTGCCGGCGGCCGCCTGAACTTCCTGGTGCGCAGCGACGGCTACCCCGGCAAGATCGAGGTCGGCATCAGCACCGACACCGAGGACCGCGACGTGCAGGAAGCCTTCCTGCAGATCGCGCCCGGCCAGTACGGCTACTGCAACGGCAACAGCTGGTGCGAGGTGTCGATCCCGATCTCGGCCTTCGTGGCGGCCAACCCCAGGCTCGACCTGCGCTACGTGAACTTCCGCTTCATCGTCGCCGACCGCTACAGCTTCACCGGCAAGCCGCCGAACCTGACGGGCCTGCCGCTGCTGCGCATCGACAACCTGCACTGGTCGCGATGAGCACGGGGACGACGGTCCCCTTCGGCCACAAGGTGGCCTTCGGCCTGGGCATGCTGGCCAACCAGATGTTCCCGGCGGCGCTGGGCATCTTCATGGTCGTGCTCGTGCAGGACCTGGGCTTCCCGGGCTGGATGTGGGGGATCCTGTTCTTCCTGCCGCGGGTGTACGACTCGCTGACCGACCCCATCATGGGCTTCATCTCCGACAACACGCGCTCGCGCTGGGGTCGGCGGCGGCAGTACGTGTTCGTCGGCGCCATCGTCATGGGCATCAGCTTCGTGGCCATGTGGCAGCTGCAGCGCAGCGACGGGATCGCCTACAACTTCGTCTACTTCCTGTGCTGGAGCTTCGTCTTCTACACGGGCCTGACGCTGTTCAGCGTGCCGTACGTGGCCATGGGCTACGAGATGAGCGACGACTTCCACGAGCGCACCAGCATCATGGCCGTGGCGCAGTGGCTGGGCCAATGGGCCTGGGTGATCGCGCCCTGGTTCTGGGTGGTGATGTACGACCCGGCCTGGTTCCCGAACGCCGACACCGCCACGCGCACGCTGTCGGTCTGGGTGGGCGTGGCGTGCATGCTGCTGGCGATGGTGCCGGCCCTCTTCCTGCCCGGCCGCTCCACGCGCGACGACACCCACCTCGTGCCGCTGACCTGGGCCAACCTCGGCGGCGGCCTGCGCGAGATCGTCGCCGGCTTCAGGGAGGCCTTCGGCTCGCCGCCCTTCCGCAAGCTGTGCTTCGCCACCTTCTTCATCTTCAACGCCTTCAACACGGTGGCGGCGTTCTCGTTCTTCATCGTCGTCTACCACCTGTTCGGCGGCAACGCGCCGGCGGCCGGGATCTGGCCGACGTTGTTCGGCAGCGTCGGGGCGCTGATCACCACCTTCGCCGTCATCCCCTCGGTGGCCTGGATGTCCCGGCGGATCGGCAAGCGCAACGCCTTCATGATCTCCCAGGGCGTCTCGGTCATCGGCTACGTGCTGCTGTGGCTGCTGATGGTGCCGGGGCAGCCGTGGCTGTTCATGATCGCCCTGCCCTTCTTCAGCTTCGGCATCGGCGGTCTGTTCACGCTGATGATGAGCATGACGGCCGACGTGTGCGACCTCGACGAGCTGGCCACCGGCAAGCGCCGCGAGGGCATCTTCGGCGCCATCTACTGGTGGATGGTGAAGTTCGGCTTCGCCATCGCGGGGCTGTTGAGCGGGGCCATCCTGTCCTTCGTGGCCTTCACGCCGGGCGCTGCGGTGCAGCCCGAGGGCGCCGTGGACGGGCTGCGCCTGTTCTATTCGGGCGTGCCCATACTGGGCACGCTGCTGGCCATGTGGATCATGCGCGACTACGGCCTCGACGAGCAGCGCGCCGCCGAGGTGCGCGCCGAACTCGAGCGCCGCCGGGGCGACGCGGGCAGCCGCGGCCAGTAGGGCGCGGCCACGGTCGGCGGCGCGGGCCAGCACGCCCACGCTCCCGCGACGAGGGTAATCAGGCGGCGACCACAATCCGCGCCATGCCCGCCCTGCCGTACTCCACACCAGGTCCGACGCCATGGATCTGATGAACCTCGCGTTCGGCGTCACCGGCCTGCTGGTCTTCGCGAGCGTGCTGGCCGGGCTGTACTCGGCCCGCGCCGGCCTGTCCTTCCTGCTCGTGTTCCTCGTGATGGGCATGCTGGCCGGCGAGGACGGCCCGGGCGGCATCGCCTTCGACGATGTCAAGCTGTCGCTGTGGGTGGGCAGCGCCGCGCTCGGCGTGATCCTGCTCGACGGCGGCCTGCGCACCCGCCTGACCACCTTCCGCACCGGTCTGAAGCCGGCGTCCTGGCTGGCCACCGTCGGGGTGCTGGTGACGGCCGCGCTCACGGGCCTGGCCGCCAGTCTGGCCTTCGGGCTGCCGCCGCTGCTGGGGCTGCTGGCCGGGGCCATCGTCGGCTCCACCGACGCGGCGGCGGTGTTCGCGCTGCTCAAGAGCTCGGGCCTGCGCGTCAGCGAGCGGCTGTCGTCGACGCTGGAGATCGAGTCCGGCCTCAACGACCCCATGGCCGTGTTCCTGGTGCTCACGCTGTCGGCGGCGCTGATGCAGCCGGCCGCGGCCACGCCCGGGGCCATGCTGTGGATGTTCGGCCAGCAGGCCGTGCTCGGCACGCTGATTGGCGTGCTCGCCGGCATGGGCGTGGGCGAGTTGCTGAAGCGGCTGCCCCTGGGCGGCACGGCCGAGGGCCTGACCGCGCTGCTGCTGCTGGCCGCCGGCATCGGCGTGTTCGGGGGCGCCGGCTGGGTCGGCGGCTCGGGCTTCCTGGCCGTGTACCTGTTCGGCCTGGTGGTCGCCCACCGCGCCAGCGACGTGGTCGAGCGTGCGCTGGCCGGCATGGACGGCTTCGCCTGGCTGGCCCAGGCGCTGATGTTCCTGCTGCTGGGCCTGCTCGTCACGCCCAGCCGCCTGCTCGACAACTGGCTGCCCACGCTGGCCGTGGCCCTGGCGCTGATGTTCGTGGCGCGACCCCTGGCCGTGGCGCTGTGCCTGAAGCCGCTGCGCTTCTCGTGGCAGGAGGTCGGCTTCATCTCGTGGGTGGGCCTGCGCGGCGCGGTGCCCGTGGTGCTGGCGCTGATCCCGCTCATGATGGCCGTGCCCCAGGCGCGCGTGCTGTTCGACGTGGCCTTCGTGGTCGTGCTGGCCTCGCTGGTGCTGCAGGGCGCCACCATGACGTGGGCGGCGCGCCTGTTCGACGTGAACCTGCCCGACGCGCAGGACGAGCCGGCCGTGCGCGAGGTGTTCGGCGACTTCGCGCTCGACCCCGGCGTGCCGGTGCGCGACGTCTGCGGGTTCTACGGCCTGCCCGACCCGGGGTTCGACGGCGACGTGGCCGAGTGGATGGCGCGCGAGTTGCGGCGGCCGCCGGTGGCCGGCGACGGCATCGACTGGGGCCACGCGCACTTCGCGGTGCGCGGCATGGAGGGGCGGCGCGTGGCGCAGGTGGGGCTGCTCCTGTACCACGCCGAGGGCAACGAGGACGAGGCCTGACCAGGCCGAGGGCTCGGGGCGGCGAGGCGGCAGGCGCCCGCGCGATGCCCTTCAGGCCGCGGTGGCCTCTGCGGGCCTGGCCTGGGCGCGGCGTTGCGCCTGCAGCCTGAGGAAGTCGCGGTACCAGAGGTAGCTGTCCTTGGGCGTGCGCTCCAGCGTCGCGTAGTCGGTGTGGACGATGCCGAAGCGCTTGGCGTAGCCGCTGGCCCACTCGAAGTTGTCCATCAGGCTCCAGACCATGTAGCCGGCCACGGGCACGCCCTGCGCGACGGCATCGCCCAGGGCGCCGATGTGGCGCGCGATGTAGTCGACCCTGTCGGCATCGCGCACGCGCAGGCCTTCGGGCGTGTGCTCCAGCGTGTCCTGGAAGGCGGCGCCGTTCTCCATCACGTACATCGAAGGCGGCCGCCACTCGCGGTGCAGGCGCAGCAGCAGTTCGGTCAGGCCCTCGGGAACGATCTCCCAGCCCATGTCGGTGAGCGGCTTGCCGCCGAGCTGCGCGCTCCAGGAGCCGCTGGCGCTGACGACGCCGCGCGTGTAGTAGTTGATGCCCAGGAAGTCCATGGGCGTGGCGATGGCGGCCATGTCGCCCTCGAGCACGACGGGCACGTCGGCGCCCAGGTGCTGCCAGACGTCGGCCGGGTACCGGCCGTGGAACAACGGGTCCATGTACCAGCGCACGGTGCGGCCGTCCTCCAGGCGCGCCGCGGCCGCGTCCTCGGGGCTGTCGGTCGCCGGCCCGATGGGCGAGAGGTTCAGCACGATGCCCAGACGCGCGGGGCAGCCGTCGGCGCGCAGGGCCTGCAGCGCCAGCCCGTGGCTCAGCAGCAGGTGGTGCGCCACCTGCATGGCCGTGCCCCGGTGGCGGATGCCGGGCGCGAACAGGCCGCTCTCGTGCCCCAGCACGGCCATCACCCAGGGCTCGTTGTGGGTGGTGATCGCGGCGACACGGTCGCCCAGTCGCGCCGCCACGTGGCGCGCGTAGTCCACGAAGCGGTGCACGATGTCGCGCCGGGCCCAGCCGCCCTGGTCCTGCAGCGCCTGCGGCAGATCCCAGTGGTTGAGCGTCAGGTAGGGCTTGATGCCCCGCGCCGCGAGTCCGTCGATCAGGCGCCCGTAGAAGGCCAGACCGGCCTCGTTGAAGGCGCCCTGGCCGTCGGGCTGCACGCGCGGCCAGCTGACCGAGAAGCGGTAGGCATCCACCCCCAGGTCGGCGATCAGGTCGAGGTCGGCCTCGAGCCGGTGGTAGTGATCGCAGGCCACGTCGCCGTGGCTGCCGTCCGCGATGGCGCCGGGCTGGCGGCAGAAGCGGTCCCAGATCGACTCGCCCTTGCCGTCGGCCGTGGCGGCGCCCTCGATCTGGAACGCGCTGGTGGCCACGCCCCATACGAAGTCGGCGGCGAAGGGGTGGCTGGGGTGGCGCGACGGAGGTTGGATCATGGCAGGCGCTAGCAGCGGGAGCGGTTCGGGCACGCCGTCACGGCAGGCGTCAGGTCCCTGATGATGAAAGCGCTTTCATAGTGTCGGGGCCGCCGTTCAGGCTGTCAACCGGGGGTTAGCGCGGGGACGGCGCCGCGCGCGGGCCCGGTTCGCGCCACCGCGGGCTGCGCGGCTCGCGCGTGCTCTCGCGCACCATCAGGCGCGGCGCCGGCAACGTCAGCGTGGGCGTCTCGCCGGCCAGCAGCTGCAGCATGGCCCGGGCCGCGAGCTCGCCGAGCTCGTGAACCGGGTGGTGCACGGTGGTCAGCGGCGGCACGGAGTACACCGAGCCGGCGACGTCGTCGAAGCCCACGAGCGACACGTCGTCGGGGACGCGCAGCCGCCGCCGGTGCAGGGCCAGCGCGGCCCCGAAGGCCATCTGGTCATTCGATGCGAACAGCGCCGTGAACGCCTCGCCGCTGTCGATCAGCCGCTCCGCGGCCGCCAGGCCGCTGGCCTCGGTGAAGTTGCCCAGCAGTTCCAGCGCCGGCTCGGCGCGGATGCCGGCGTCGGCGAGCGCCGAGCGGTGACCGCGCAGGCGCTCCTTGCCATCGGGGTGCTTGAGGTCGCCGCAGATGAAGCCGATGCGCCGGTGCCCCAGCGCCAGCAAGTGCTGCGTGGCCAGCCGCGCGCCCTGGAAGTTGTCGAAGTCCAGCGCCACCAGGCCCTGAGCCCTGAGCGAGCGGCCGGTCACCACCACGGGCAGCTCGCGCGCGGTGGCCGCCAGCGCGGCATCGGACAGCCGCCCCGTGAGCACGATGATGCCGTCCACGCGCCGGCCGCGCAGGGTGTCGATGCAGCGCGCCTCGTGGGCGGCGCTCCACTGCCCGCTCACGAACAGCGGGCTGTAGCCCGCGGCGGTGAGCGTGTCCTCGATGCCGCGCAAGGCGCCGCCATAGAACGGGCTGTCGATGGCCTGCGTGACGACGCCGATGCTCAGCGTGCGCCCGCCAGCCAGCCCGCGCGCCACCGGGTTGGGCACGAAACCCAGCCGCGCGATGGCCTCGTCGACCGCGGCGCGCTTGTCGTCGCTGACCATGGCGGTGCCGTTGAGGATGCGCGACACCGTGGCCGCCGACACGCCGGCCGCGGCGGCCACCATGTCGAGCGTCACCTTAACCGGGGCGGTTTCGGCCCCGCGGCGGGGGCGGCGCGGCCGGGTGATGGAATCCTTGCTTGCCACGTTCTGCGGCTCCTCCGGCATCGGAGTCTACGGGCCGCCTGCGTCAGCCGTAGGTGCTGCGCAGCAGCCCCAGCCCCTCGACCTCCACCTCGACCTCGGTGCCCGGCTTCAGCGGCAGCACGCCCAGCGAGGTGCCGCACAGGATGACGTCGCCGGGGCGCAGCAGCAGGTCCTGCGAGATCCGCCACACCAGCTCGGCCGGCGAGAAGAACATGTCGTCCAGGGGGTAGTTCTGGCGCTCGCGCCCGCCCACGCGGGTGCGCAGCGTGGCGGCGGCGGGTTCGAAGCCGGTGTCGATCCACGGCCCCAGGTTGGCGAAGCCCGGCAGGCTCTTGGCGCGTGCCCACTGCGCGAAGCTGGCGTCGCGATTGAGCAACTCCATCGCGGTGTAGTCGTTGGCCAGCGTGTAGCCGAAGATGGCTCCGGCAGCCTCGTCGCGCGACAGGCGGTGTGCCGCACGGCCGATCACGATGGCGAGCTCGCCCTCGAAGGCCACGCGGCCCACCTCGGGCGCGGCGGCCGGCACGCGGGCCCCATGGCCGCTGGCCGCGGCCGGCGACTTCAGGAAGTACAGCGGCTCGGCCGGCTCGGCCCAGCCGTTCTTCGCCGCGGCGGCGCGGAAGTTGTTCCAAAGCCCCACGATCTGCCCGGGCTCGCAGGGCGGCAGCCAGTCCAGGCCTTCCAGGGCCAGCCGCTGCCCCGTGGGCTGCGGCGAGCCGAACAGCGCGCCCTCGTGCAGCAGCACGGCATCGCCCTCCACCAGCCCCAGGCGCGGCCGGCCCTCGTGTTCGCATCGCATCCAGCGCATCGCGTGCTCCAGGCACCGCCAAGGCGGCGGGCCGCGACGATACCGCGGGCGCGCCGCCGCGCGCCGATAGCATCGCCGCGCGATCCCACCCCGCCCCTCCCCAGCGATGCCCGCCGAACCGCCCCCGCCCGACCCCGGCGAGCCGCCGCGCAATGCGCCCGGCAGCGGCTCGGCGCTGGCGGTGTTCGCCGCTTTCCTGCGGCTTGGCCTCACGTCCTTCGGCGGGCCGGCGGCGCACCTGGGCTACTTCCGCACCGAATTCGTGGAGCGGCGGCACTGGCTGGAGGACCGCCAGTACGCCGAGCTGGTGGCGCTCTGCCAGTTCCTGCCCGGCCCGGCCAGCAGCCAGGTGGGCCTGGCGCTGGGGCTGCAGCGCGCGGGCGCCGCCGGCGCGCTGGCGGCCTGGGCCGGGTTCACGCTGCCGTCGGCGCTGCTGCTCATCGCGCTGGCGCTGGGCCTGGCCGCGGGCGCCGGCCCCGGCGCGGCGGGGCTGGTGCACGGCCTCAAGCTCGTCGCCGTGGCGGTGGTGGCGCAGGCCGTGTGGGGCATGGCGCGCAGCCTGTGCCCCGACCTGCCGCGCGCGGCCATCGCGCTGGCCGCCGGCGCGCTGAGCCTGTCGCTTCCTGCGGCCCTGGGCCCGGTGGCGGCCATCGTGCTGGGCGCCGTGGCGGGGCGGCTGGCGCTGCAGGTGGCCGCCGTGGCGCCAGGGCCCGCCCTTGCGCCGAGGCTCTCGCGCCGCACCGGGGCCGTGCTGCTGCTGGCCGCCGGCGCCTTGCTGGTGCTGCTGCCGCTGGCGGCCGCCGCGGCCGGTTCTCCTTGGCTGCAGGCCGTGTCGGCGTTCTACCAGGCGGGCGCGCTCGTGTTCGGCGGCGGCCACGTCGTGCTGCCGCTGCTGCAGGCCGGCGTGGTGCAGCCGGGCTGGGTGAGCGAGGAGGTCTTCCTCGCCGGCTACGGCGCCGCTCAGGCGGTGCCGGGGCCCTTGTTCAGTGTCGCGGCCTTCCTGGGCGCGGCCATGCCGGCGCCGCTGGGCGGCTGGGCGGGCGGGATGGCGCTGCTGGTGGCCTTGTTCGCCCCCGGCCTGTTGCTGGTGGCGGGCGCACTGCCGTTCTGGGACACGCTGCGCACGCGGCAGCCCGTGCGCCGTGCCCTGGCCGGCGCCAACGCCGCGGTGGTGGGCCTGCTGGGCGCGGCGCTGCTCGACCCGGTGATCCCCGGCGCGGTCCGCTCGCTCACCGATGCCGGGCTGGCACTGGCAGGCTTCGCGGCGCTGGTGGCGCTGCGCTGGCCGCCCCTGGCCGTGGTGGTGCTGCTGGCCGGCGCGGGCTGGGCGCTCGGCGCCTGACCCGCCGTGCGGGCAGCTAGCCGACGACGACGCGGTCGCGCCCGGCCGCCTTGGCCTTGTACAGCGCGCTGTCGGCGGCCACCAGCAGGGCCTGGGCCTCGTCGCCGGGCTTCCACGCCGCGACGCCGGCCGAGACCGTGATGTTCAGCCGCACTTCCTGCGTCTGCCTGCTGCGCAGCCCGATGCGGCCTACGCGCGAACGCACCCACTCCGCCACGTGAAACGCGCGCCGCCGGCTCGACGAGGGCAGCAGGATCGCGAATTCCTCGCCGCCGTAGCGGGCCAGCGACATGCCCGGCTCGGGCGGCATCATGCGCAGCACCTCGCCGAGCCCGGCGATCACCTTGTCGCCGACCGGGTGGCCGTACATGTCGTTGACACGCTTGAAGTGGTCGATGTCGATGAGCACCACGCAGTGCTCGGCCCCGTCGGCCGGCAGCGTGGCGAGCATCTGCTGCAGGTGGTCTTCGAAGCCGCGGCGGTTGAGCACGCCGGTAAGCGCGCAGCGAACGGCCTGCTCGCGCATGCGCTCCAGGTCGGCACGCAGGCGCTGGATCTCGGCCTGGCTGCTGCTCACCTGGTCCTGCAGGGCATCGACCGAGGCCTGCATGGCCTGGGTCTTCTGCCGCGCCTGCGCCACCTGCTCGGCCAGCGCCGCGGCATCCTCCGTCTGCAGGGCGATCTGCAGGCCGTCGAGGCCGGCACCGAATGCGCCGGCGGCCTGGCCCGTGCGGGCGGCGGAATCGGCGATGCGGTCCATCACGCGCTGCATGTCGCCGCGGATGCGTTCGGCATCGTCGCCGCCGGGCACGGCGATGTGCGCTGAGTGCAGGGCCTGGAGCTGGGCATCGGTGAGGCGGCCGCCGGCATCCAGCAGCGGCTCCAGCGCCGCGCTCAGGCCGCCGTTGCGGCCCGACAGGTGCTCGTAGAAGACGGCGTAGGCGACCGGGTTCGGGCTGACGTCGTGCTGGCCGATGCACGCCAGCACCTCGCGCAGCAGCGCGACGGCCTGTTCCTTGGCTTGGGGGTGTCCCATGGGGTTCGAGGTCGGCATGGGGTTTGACGCTGGCACGAGCGGGACTTCGGCCGCTCCCGCCCGAACTGAAGCCCTGGCGCGGCCCGAGCCGGTGACGACGCGAACAATTGCGCGGGCCCCGGGTGAGGCAGGACTCCGACTCCCGCGACGCGCCCCGTCGCGCCACGCCCGGCGCCCCCGTCGTTACCGGGTCGCGAGTTCGCGCACGGGGCCAACGTCACGCAGGCGTCACGCCGCGGTCCGTAGGCTCACCACCTGTTCGGGGTGGGCCCGCCGCCGCACGCCGCCCCGAGACCCTACGCGCAAGCACTTCGGCACTCCATGGATTCCACCTCGCTGCGAGAGATCGCCCCAGGCTCGTGGGCTGCCGCGCTGGACAGCGCCGCAACGGGCACGATCGGCAGGTCCGCTGCCGATGGGCCGGGCGGGGTGATGCCCGTGCGGCAGGGTGCCGACGCGCGATCATCGGGCCATGCCGCCTGACCACCCCCGCCCGCACGTCCGCCTGCTCGGCGATCCGGCGCTGATGGGCACCGACGGCAGGCTCCGCGCGCTGGAGCGCCGCTCCGCCGGGCTGCTTGCGCTGGTGGCACTGGAACCCGGCGTTACGCGGGCCCGCGCCGCGGCGCTGCTGTGGCCGGAGTCGGATGACCCGCGGCAGGCGCTGCGCCAGCAGATCGCGCGCTTCAAGCGCAGCCTGGGCACCGCGCTGGTCGAGGGCGACGATGCGCTGTTCATCGCCGACGGGGTGTCGATCGACGCGCGCCCCTGCGAGACGCCCCAGGGCGGGGCCACCGGCGCGCTGCTCGGCCAGTTGGGCTTCGAGGACTGCCCGGAATTCGCACAGTGGCTCGAGAACCGGCGCCGGCAACACCTGGGCCGGAGCACGGCCGGGCTGGCGCAGCAACTGGCGCAGGCCGAGGCCGCGGGCGATCTCGACACCGCCCTCGGGCTGGCCGGGCAGTTGCTGCACGCCGACAGCGACAGCGAAGCCCATCACCGCACCCTGATGCGGCTGCACTACCTGCGCGGCGACATCGCCAAGGCGCAGGGCGTCTACGAACGCCTGGCGCAGCAGCTCGAGGCCCGCTACGGAGCGCGGCCGGCGGCCGAGACCGAGGCGCTGGCGCGCGCGCTGCGCTCCGCGCTGACGCCGGCGCGACCGGCGGAACCGGCAGTGCCGGTGACGGTGCTGCGGCCGCCGCGCATGATCGGGCGGCAGCGCGAGCTGTCGGCCCTGCGCGCCGCTCACGCCCGGCAGCGGGTGGCGCTGCTGCTGGGCGAGCCCGGCCTGGGCAAGTCGCGCCTGCTGGCCGAGTGGGCTTCCGGCCAGCCACGCTGCGCGCAGGCGGCCGGCCGGCCGGGCGATGCCGGCGTGCCCTACGCCACGCTGGTGCGGCTGCTGCGTGCCGTGTTCGCCACGCACCCCGAGGTGGTCACGGCGGGTGACCCCCGGCGCCAGGCGCTGGCCCGCCTGCTGCCGGAGCTGGCACCCGCCCTGCCCCTGCCCGCCGACGGCCAGCGCGTGCTGCTGCACGGCGCGGTGGAAGCGGCGCTGGCCGGCGCGGGGCTGGACGCCATCGTCATCGACGACCTGCACTTCGCCGACGACGCCAGCTGCGAGATGCTGCAGGCGCTGGTCGACGCCGACGCGCTGGCGGGCTTGCACTGGCTGCTGGCGCAGCGGCCCGGCGAGGGCCCGGCCGCCGCCGCACGGCTGCGCGACACGCTCGAGGAAGCGGGCCGGATCGACGTGGTCAGGCTGGCGCCGCTGGAGGCCGGCGAGATGGCCGAGCTGATCGACTCCCTGGGGCTGCCCGAGCTCGACGGCGCCACGCTGGCACCGGTGCTGGTGCGGCACACCGGCGGCAACCCGCTGTATGCGCTGGAGACGCTCAAGCACGGGCTGGCGTCCGGCCCGCCGCGCGACGGCGCGCTGACGCTGCGCAAGCTGCCGCTGCCCGACAGCGTGGGCGCGCTGATCGAGCGCCGCCTGCGGCAGCTGCCGGAGCGCGCGCTCAGCCTGGCGCGGGTGGCGGCGGTGGCCGGCGTGGACTTCGGCATCGCGCTGGCCGAAGACGTGACCGGCGTGCGCGCCGTCGAGCTGACGAGTGCCTGGGCCGAACTGGAGGCGGCCCAGGTGCTGCGCGAGCAGGCCTTCGCGCACGACCTGGTTCACGACGCGGTGCTGCGGTCGATCCCGGCGCCGATCGCCCGCCATCTGCACGGCGCGGTGGCGGCGTTCCTCGAGCGCGGCGGCGGCGTGGCTGCGCGCGTGGCCGCGCACTGGCTCGCGGCCGGCCGCGACGCCGAGGCGGCCGCGGCGCTGGAGCGCGCCGCCGCCCAGGCGATGGCCGCCGGGCGCGCGGCCGAGACCGGCCGTTTCCTGCGCGAGGCAGCCGCCGCCTGCGAGCGCCTTGGCGAGGCTGACCGCGCCTTCGACCTGCTGTTCCGCGCCGCAGACGCGGTGTCGCTGGCCGTGCCGATCGAGGTCTTCGAGCCGCTGGCCAACGAGTTGCTGGCGCGCGCCCGCAGCGACGCGCAGCAGGCTGCGGCACTGTTGGCGCGGGTCCACGTCCTGCTCACGCGCGAGCAGTACGACGCGGCGCGAGCGCCGGCCGAGCAGGCGCTGGCGGCGGCGCGGCGCGCTCGGCGGCGCGACCTCGAAGCGGAACTGCTACTGGCCTTTGCGCATTTCCACAAGCAGGCTGGCGACGGGGGCAGGGTGGTCGAGGTCCTCGAGCAGGCGGTCAAGCTGCTCCACGCCGAAGGCCTGCTGGTATCGGAGGCCGCCAAGCTGAGCTCGCTCGCGGCCGCGCAGGTGCAGTTCGGCCGGCTGCAGGACGGCCTGCGGACCGATGCCTATGCGCACGAGCGCTACCGGGCCCTGAACATCAAGAACAGCGAGCCGGTGCTGCTCAGTGCCTGGAGCTTGCACTGCCTGATGGCCGGCGACAGCGACGGGGCCCGGCAACGGGCGGCGCAGGCCCAGGCGGCTGCGGCCATGACCGACCCCGACGTCGGCATCAACGAAGGGCACCACGCGTTGCTGGTGCTCGACTGCGTGCAGACCTGGCTGCTGCTCGGCGAAGCGGCAACGGCGCTGCGGACCTACGCCGAGCTGAGCACGCCGCAGTTGCGGCAGCGCTTCGGCGAGAGCACCGACTTGCGCACCGCGCAGGCCCTGCTGATGCTGACCCTCGGTCGCGCCGATCTGGCCACGCCCACGCTGGCAAAACTGCGCCCGCCAGCGGGTACGCAGCGCACCGCAAGGCTCGGCGATCTGCTGCAACTGCAAGCCGCCCCCGCCGAGGCTGCGGCGTACTGGGCAAGCCATGCGGACTTCGAGCGGGCCATGCCGAATGTGCTGTTGCAGTGCCAGTGGCTGCCGCTGCTGGCCGTGCATGCGCCACCGGAGCGCGCGCTGCGCGAGATCGACCGCCTGCTGCAGCCGATGCGCGCCGAGCAGGCGATGGGCGCGGTCGTCGCGCTGCTGGCCGCGCAGGCACTGGTGCTGGCGCGCAGCGGCCGCGTGGCCGAGGCCGCCATTGCCGGCGCCGAGTACGCGGCGCTGGCGCTCACGCATGCAGCGACCGTCGATCCGCTGTGGGTCGCGCTGGCCTGCGCCGAGACGTTCAGCCGCTGCGGCGTACCGGCCCGCGCCGCGCCGCTGCTGGAACGCGCGGCCGCGCTCGTCGATGCCCAGTCGGCGCTGCTGCCGGACGAGTATCGCGACGCCTATCGGCAGCGCAACCCGCTGGTGCGCGGCGTGCTGGCGGCGCAGCGCGGCGGCGGCGCGCCCGTCCTTCCCTGACCGCCGGGCCCGGCCCGGCCGGGCGCCTGCCAGGCAGCATGGAGGCCGCATCGGCTCGTGCGACGACCCCCGGCTCCCATGAGCGACCGCTCCTACCTGTTCGTTCCCGCCAACCGCGCCGAGCGCTGCGAGAAGGCCCTGCGCACCGAAGCCGATGCGGTGATCATCGATCTCGAAGACGCGGTGGCGCCCGCGGACGCCCCGTCCCGCGTGCGGGTCCGCGTCAACGCAGCATGCACCGGGTGGTTCGACGACGACGTGCGCCTGTGCGGCCACCCGACGAGCCGCGGCGCCGTGGTGGACCGGCTCGACGCCATGGGCTGAACGAACGCGGGAACGCCAGCCGACCGCCGCGCCCGTTCCCGACAATCACCCACCCATGACACCGACCTCTGGAGCCCCCATGCTCAGCCCTGACCCCCCTGAGGCCACGTCGAGCCGCGGGCCGCTGGACGGCCTGCTCGTCGTGGCGCTGGAGCAGGCCGTGGCCGCGCCCTACTGCAGCAGCCGGCTGGCCGACGCCGGCGCGCGCGTGATCAAGGTCGAGCGCCGCGAGGGCGACTTCGCGCGTGGCTACGACCGCGCGGTGCACGGCGAGTCGTCGTACTGGGTGTGGATCAACCGCGGCAAGGAGTCGATCGCGCTCGACGTCAAGGACCGGGAGGACCGCGAACTGCTCGAACGCATGCTGGCACGCGCCGACGTCTTCATCCAGAACCTCGCGCCGGGCGCGACCGAACGGCTCGGCATCGGCTCGGCGGCGCTGCGCGCGCGCCACCCGCGCCTGGTCACCTGCGACATCAGCGGCTACGGCGACGAAGGCGAGTCGACCGCGCTGAAGGCCTACGACCTGCTCGTGCAGGCCGAGAGCGGCCTGGTGTCGGTCAGCGGCGCCCCGGGCGCGGGCGTCGGGTCGCTGGGCCGCATCGGCGTCTCGCTGTGCGACATCAACGCCGGCCTCAACGCGCTGATCGGCATCCAGCAGGCGCTGATGCAGCGCGAGCGCACGGGGCGCGGCTCGGGTGTGAAGGTCTCTCTGTTCGGTTCGGCCGCCGAGCTGATGGCCGTGCCCTACCTGCAGACGCGCTACGGCGGCAAGCCGCCCGAGCGCGTGGGACTCAGGCACCCGTCGATCGCGCCCTACGGCGCCTTCACCTGCGCCGACGGTCGCGACATCGTGATCTCGATCCAGAACGAGCGCGAGTGGGCAGACTTCTGCCGGATCGTGCTCCGGCGTCCCGATCTGCCGGCCGACCCACGTTGCGCGAACAACGCAGCGAGGGTGGCCCACCGCGAGTTCGTCGACGGGCTGGTGGCCGAGGTCTTCGGCAGCCTGACCGGAGCTGCCGTGGTCGACCGGCTGACGGCGGCGCAGACGGCGTACGGCAACGTCAACTCCGTCCACGACTTGATCGAGCACCCGCAGCTGCGCACGCGGCGGATGGTCGTCGCGGGGCGGACGGTGGACATTCCGGCATCGCCTTGGAGCGTCGACTGGGAAGCACCTGCCTTCCCGGACGCGCCGGCACTGGACGCCCACGGTGCGTCGATCCGGTCGGAGTTCGCTGCGGCCGCGGCCCCGCCCGGAGGCGGGTGCCTGGGATCCGCTGTCAACGCAGCGGGCGGCGAGTAGCGGTGGGCTTGCCCACCCTCTCGGCCCTCCTCGCCGCACCGATCACCAGCGCCGGACGGCTCCGAGGAGACCACTCGCGCCATTCCCGGTCCGACGCGCAGCACCCTCCCGGCCCCCCTGCCCTCCTCGCCTACCATCCCGGCCGACATGACCGCCCCGATCACCACGGCCGAGCTGCTCGCAGGGGACCTCTCCGCCCACACCCCGCTCATGGCGCAGTACCTGCGCATCAAGGCCCGGCATCCCGACACGCTGGTGTTCTTCCGCATGGGCGACTTCTACGAGCTGTTCTACGACGACGCGCGCAAGGCGCACCGGCTGCTCGACATCACCATCACCACACGCGGCCAGAGCGCGGGCGAGCCCGTGGTGATGGCCGGCGTGCCCGTGCACGCGGTGGAGAACTACCTCGGCCGCCTCATCAGGCTGGGCGAGGCGGTGGCGGTGGCCGAGCAGGTGGGCGACGTCGCCACCGCCAAGGGACCGGTGGAGCGGCAGGTCACGCGCGTGGTCACTCCCGGCACGGTGACCGACAGCGAGCTCATGGCCGACCGCGCCGACACGCTGCTGCTGGCGCTGCACCGCGAGCGTGGCCGTGATCGTGGACGCCTGGGCATGGCCTGGCTGGCGCTGGCCGGCGGCCAGCTGGGCCTGACCGAGTGCAGCGAGCGCGAGCTGCCCGGCTGGCTGGCCCGCCTGGCCCCGGCCGAACTGCTGCACGACGGAAGCCCCCTGCCCGACGCCGCCGCCGCGCTGCGCGCTGCGCGCACCGCGCGCCCGGCCTGGCAGTTCGACGCCACGCTGGGCCAGCGCAAGCTGTGCGAGCAGCTCAAGGTGGCCTCGCTGCAGGCCTTCGGCGCCCAGGACCTGCCCGCGGCCCAGGCCGCCGCCGCCGCGCTGCTGGCCTATGCCGAGCACACCCAGGGCCAGGCCCTGGCCCACGTGCAGACGCTGGCCGTGCCGCGCGGCCAGGAGCTCATCGAGCTGCCGCCGCAGACGCTGCGCAACCTGGAGCTGGTGCAGACGCTGCGCGGCGACGACAAGCCCACGCTGCTGAGCCTGCTGGACACCTGCCGCAGCGGCATGGGCAGCCGCCGGCTGCGCCACTGGCTCACGCACCCGGCGCGCGAGCGCACGGCGGCGCGCGAGCGCCACGAGGCCATCGCCGCGCTGCTCGCCGGCCGCGCTACCGAGCCGCTGCGCGAGGCGCTGCGCGGCGTGGCCGACGTGGAGCGCATCACCGCGCGCATCGCGCTGCGGCAGGCGCGCCCGCGCGAGCTGGCTGGCCTGCGCCAGACGCTGGCGCTGCTGCCCGCCATCGCCGCGCGCACGCCGGCCGAGGGCGTGCTGCTGGCGCGGCTGCACGCCGCCCTGGCGCCCGAGCCTGCGCTGGCCGCGCCGCTGGCCGCCATCGCCGAGGAGCCCGCGGCGCTGCTGCGCGAGGGCGGCGTCATCGCGCCGGGCTTCGACGCCGAGCTCGACGAGCTGCGCGCCATCGCGCAGCACGGCGACGCCTTCCTGCTCGAGCTCGAGGCCCGCGAGCGCGCGCGCACCGGCATCCCCAACCTGCGCGTGCAGTTCAACAAGGTGCACGGCTACTACATCGAGGTGACCGGCTCGCACCTGGACAAGGTGCCGGTGGAGTACCGCCGCCGCCAGACGTTGAAGGGCGCCGAGCGCTTCATCACGCCCGAGCTCAAGGCCTTCGAGGACAAGGCGCTGTCCGCGCAGGAGCGTTCGCTGGCGCGCGAGAAGTGGCTGTACGAGCAGCTGCTGGACGCGCTGCAGCCTTTCCTGGCCACGCTGCAGGGCCTGGCGCTGGCGCTGGCCACGCTGGACGCGCTGGCCGCGCTGGCCGAGCGCGCCGCCACGCTGGGCTGGTGCCGGCCCGAGTTCGTGCCCTACCCCTGCATCGCCATCGAGGCGGGCCGCCACCCCGTGGTGGAGGCGCGCCTGGCCGAGACCGGGGCCGGCGCCTTCATCCCCAACCACTGCCGGCTGGACGCGAAGACGAAGATGCTCGTCATCACCGGCCCCAACATGGGCGGCAAGAGCACCTTCATGCGCCAGGTGGCGCTGATCGTGCTGCTGGCGAGCATGGGCTCCTACGTGCCGGCCACGGCCTGCCGGCTCGGGCCCGTCGACGCCATCCACACGCGCATCGGCGCCAGCGACGACCTGGCCAACGCGCAGAGCACCTTCATGCTCGAGATGACCGAGGGTGCGGCCATCGTGCACGGCGCCACGGAAGAGAGCCTGGTGCTGATGGACGAGATCGGGCGCGGCACCAGCACCTTCGACGGCCTGGCGCTGGCCGGCGCCATCGCGCAGCAGCTGCACGACCGCAACCGCAGCTTCACGCTGTTCGCCACGCACTACTTCGAGCTCACCGAGTTCCCGGCGCGGCACGAGCGCGCCATCAACCTGCACGTGGGCGCGGTGGAAAGCGGCCACGACATCGTGTTCCTGCACCAGTTGGAGCCCGGCCCGGCCAGCCGCAGCTACGGCGTGCAGGTGGCGCGGCTGGCGGGCATGCCGGCCGCCGTGGTGCGGCAGGCGCGGGCCACGCTCGAGGCGCTGGAGTCCAAGGCCGCGCAGGGCCGCGAGCAGGTGGACCTGTTCGCGCCCGCGCCCGCCGCGGCCGCGCCGGAACCCAGCGCCGTGGAGGCCGAGCTGGCGCGCGTGGACCCCGACGCGCTCACCCCGCGCGAGGCGCTGGAGGCCCTGTACCGCCTGAAGGCGCTGCTGCGCTGACGGCCCGGCCGGCCGGGCCGGCTACTGCTCGAGGATCCAGCGCGCCAGCCGGCGCGCCTCGACCTCGTTGACCAGCGGGCGCTCGCTGGTATCGGGCATGGTGGCCTTGTTCCAGTGCGGGCCGTCGGTGCTGGCACTGCCGCGGCGGATGGTGCGCGCCAGCATCTTCTCGGCTTCGGAGTGGCCTCGCCAGGCGCGGCCGATGCGCTGGAACGAGGGGCCGGCGCCGTCGGTGGCCAGTGCGTGGCAAGCCAGGCACTGCTTCTCCTCGGCCAGCGCGGGGCTGGCCAGGGCCCAACGCGGCGCGACGGCGCACAGGACCGCGGCGAACATCAGGTAGACCTTCATGCGATCACCTCCTTCGGGCTTGGGGATCGCAGGCTAGGCGCGCCCGCAGGCGGCGGCGTTGAGCCGGCTCAACGCAGCCACATGCGCGCGCCCCGTGCCGGCAGCGTGAACGCATGGTTGACGCTGGTGATGCGCACCACGTTGCCCGACCCGAGCGTGTCGGTGTAGTTGACGTTCCACCAGAGCACGCTGTTGCTCATGTTCACGTTCACGCTCACCGGGCTGCCGCACTTGTTGATGCCGACGATGCCCTGGCTGCCGCGCCGGAACAACAGGTGGCACTGCCCGTGCGAGAGCACCTGCATGTCGCTGCCCTGCACGGTGTTGTGGAAGCGGACCATGGCCCGCAGATCGGCGCGGTTCCACGCGTTCACCCAGCGGTTGTCGCCGCTCTCGTTGTTGTCCGAATAGACCATCGGCACCCCGCCGTTGCGACCGAGCACGTAGGCATAGGCCAGCGTCTCGTCGGTCGGGTCCATGATCTGCCAGCGGAAGCCGCTGTTGTTGGGGATGTCGTGCGTGATGGTGAAGGTGACGGCACGCGCCGCCGGCAGGGCCTGCCCGTAGGCGCCCGGGTCGACGAGCTGGCTCATCGAACCCCCGACGCTGAAGGCGCTGCGGATCTGCGCGAACAGCGGGAAGTCGTAGGCGCCGTGGTCCGTGCCCGCCAGGTAGGGGCCCAGGAACAGGTCGTACTCGGCGTTGCCGACGCCGCCGCTGGTGATGATCTCGCCGAAGACGTGCATGCCGCTCTTGATGGCGGGCGTGAGCACGGCATTCATGTGGCCGTTGGGCATGTGCTTGGCCGCATCGACGCGGAAGCCCTTGATGCCCAGGTTCTTGAGCGCCTGCAGGTACTGCTGCTGCTGGCTCACCACCCAGGAGTTGGCCACCAGGTCGGGCAGCCCGGCATCGCCCGGGCCGCCGCACAGGCGCCAGTTCTGCACCTGCCAGACGTCGCTGTAGTTGCCGATGCAGTTGGCGGACCCGAAGTCGCCGGCGCCGAGGAAGTTCTGCGTCAGGTTCCCGAACAGGCGCTGCGCCGACCAGTAGGGCGTGTTGCCGGCGTAGGTGGCCAGCACCTCGGCACCGGGGTAGTTCAGGTCGGGCCGCTTCCAGGCCTCGTTGGCCATGTGGTTGAGCACCACGTCGGCATAGACGCGGATGTTGCGCTGCGTCAGCGCGTTGACCATCGCCACGAAGGAACTGCGATCGCCCAGCGAGTGGTGGATGGTGCGGTAGTCCTGCGGCTGGTAGCGCGACCACCACTCGGTGCCGGCGCTCTTGTGCGCCGGGGCCACGAGCACGATGCGGTATCCGGCATCCCGGATGGCGTTGGCGCGTGCGGTGACGTCGCTGTAGCGCCAGTTGAACGCGTGGAGGATGACGTCGGCCTGCGCAGACGCGGCTGCGAGCAAGGCCAGACCCAAGGCAAGGGAACGCTTCATGGCTGTCTCCTGGTGTCGTCGTGGACACGGCGAACCCGCCGTATCGGGCGCGACCGGGCTCCGCACCCACAGGCCGGGATCAGGGCTTGATGCCCGTCCGGCCGTTTCGGCAAGCAACCGACCCAACGCGATAAGTAGTTTGGCTACAAACTGCGCGCAGCGGATCAGGGGTTCCGCGGGGTTCGGCCTGTCTTCAACACCCAGAAGAAAGTCCGCGAGAACGGACGATCACGCGAACGGAGCCCCGAGGGGCACCCCAGCCAACGCCGGATTCAAGTATTTGTAGTAATACTCCAAGACCGGCCGAACAGGCTGCGCGCGTCGAACAGGGGCTGGTCCCGGCCCTCGTCGAACCGGCGGCTCAGTGGCTCCACCAGCCTTCCAGGCGCAGGGCCTGTCGAGCCGTCTCGTGCACGTGGCAGGACATCGTCGCCGGGCCCCCGCCGGTGCCGCCCATCCACTGGGCCTGCTCGTGTCGGCAGGCGGCGTCGCGGTAGGCGATCCAGGCGCGCTGCATGGCCTTCAGCGAGGCCTCCAGCGACGCCACCGTCGCCCGTATCGAGGTCATCTCGGCGTCCTGCCGGCGGGCGGCGGCGAACTGCCGCGCGTAGGCCGCGTTCAGGCGCGCGTCCCAGTAGCGGCGTTCGGCGTCGAGGCAGGCGATCATGCCCACGGTGTTGTCCTGCCCGGGCCGGGCGATGCACGCCCGCGCGGCACGGCCCGCGCAGTCGAGCACGGCATGGCCGGCACGGGCCGGATCGTCCGCCGCCGCCTGCGTCACGCAGGTCGCGGTCGCGGCCTCGTCGAAGGGGGCGGGCAAGGGGGCCTGCGCCCAGGCCGGCAGCGCCGCGCCCGTCAGCGCCAGCAGCAAAGGCAGCAGCCGCTCGGGCCTCAGGCGCGGCGTTCGGGTGGTGTGGGCGGCGGTATCGGCTGTCATGGCGCCTGTCTCAGGGCGGCTCCGACCGCTCCAGGGTGATCAGCGCGGAGGCCTGGTCCACCGGCATCGGCCGGGCCAGCAGGTAGCCCTGCCCGGCATCGACGCCCATGTCGCGCAGCACCGACAGCTGCTCGGCCGTCTCGATGCCCTCCGCCACCACGCGACGCCCCAGCGCCTGGCCCAGCTGCTGCACGGCGCGCACGATCTCCAGGTTCTGCGGCCCGCGGTCGATGGCGTTGACGAAGGCGCGGTCGATCTTGAGCGTGTCGATCGGCAGCCGGCTCAGGTAGGCCAGCGACGAATAGCCGGTGCCGAAGTCGTCGATCGAGAAGCGGACGCCCTTGCCCCGGAGCGCGCGCATGGCGTCCACCGCCACGTCGAGCTGGTTCATCAGCGTGGTCTCGGTGATCTCCATGACCAGCGATCCCGGGCGCAGCGCGTGGCGCCCGAGCACGGTGCCGGCGTAAGCGATGAAGCCCGGCCGGCCCAGGTCGCGGCCCGACACGTTGATGCTGACGGTCATGCCCGGGTCGTCGCGCTGCCACTTCGCGAGCTGCTCGGCGGCCGTCTCCATCACCCACTCGGTCAGGGCCTCGATCTGGCCGGACTCCTCCGCCAGCGCCACGAACACGGCCGGGCTCACCGAGCCGCGCGACGGGTGCGTCCAGCGCAGCAGCGCCTCGAAGCCGGTGAGCCTTGTCGGCTGGAGGTCGAAGATCGGCTGGTAGACCAGCGCCATCTGGCTGGAGCCGATGGCGCCGCGCAGGTCGTTTTCCAGCGCCAGCTTCTGCGCGGCCCGCTCGTGCATCGACTGGTCGAAGATCGCCACCCGCGCGCGGCCGTCGGCCTTGGCCTGGTACATCGCGAGGTCGGCGTCGCGCAGGATCTCGTCGACCGTGCGATAGCCCAGGTCGCTGAAGGTGATGCCCACGCTGGCCGCCGGCAGCAGGTCGGCGCCCTGGATGGCCAGCGGCTGCGACAGCGCCTCGAGCAGCCGGTTGGCCTGCCCCACGCTGGTGTCGAAGTCGGGCAGGTGCTCCAGCAGCACCGCGAATTCGTCGCCGCCCAGCCGGGCCACCAGGTCGCCGGGCCGGGCGGCCTCGCGCAAGCGCCGCGCGGTGGCCACCAGCAGCTCGTTGCCGGCCTGGTGGCCGAAGCTGTCGTTGACGCCCTTGAAGCGGTCCAGGTCCATGAACAGCACGGCGAAGCGTTCGGTGGGGTCCAGCCGCGTGCGCTCCACGGCCAGCGCCAGCCGCTCGTGGAAGCCGTGGCGGTTGGCCAGGCCGGTGAGCGTGTCGTGGTGGGCGATGTGGTGCAGGCGGCGCTCGGCCAGCAGGCGCGAGGTGATGTCCTGCATCTGGTAGATGAGGCTGATGCCGTGGCCCTGCGGGTCTTCGAAGGGGCTGCCGTGCAGCGACACCCACACTTCGGCTCCGGCGGCGCTGTTCAGGCGCAGCACGGTCGAGAACACCCGCGAGGGCGGCGCGAGCGCCTCCTGCAGGCGCCGCCGGAACTGCACCGCGTCGTCGGCGTGCAGCGAATCGCAGAAGCGGCGCTTCAGCACGGTGTCGGCATCGACGCCGAGCAGCGTGCACAGCGCGGGGTTGACCTGCAGCACCGTGCCGTCGGGCCGGGCCACCGCCATGCCGATGGCGGCGTGCGTGAAGGCGGCCGTGAAGCGCTTCTGGTTCAGCGCGGCCTCGCGCTCGGCCTCGTCGACGCGCGCCTGCTGCTCGCGGCGCTCGGCCTCCTGGCGCTCGAAGCTGATGCGCAGCAACAGGATGATGGCGAACACCGCAGCCACCGACACCGCCAGCACGGCCGGGCCGAACTGCAGCGAGGCCAGATGCACCAGGCCGGCGACGAAGGCGGCCGCGATGTACAGGGCGGCCATCCAGGAGGTGCCGGCCAACCACTGCAGCGGGCGCAGGGGCGCGCCGCGCTTGAGGGTCATCACCGTCATCAGCGGCAGTACCGTCAGCAGGTAGGGCAGCAGACAAGCCAGCAGGAGGGCGCAGAAGGCAGCGGCCCCAGAGCCCATCCCGCTTCCGATCAGGGCATCCCGGATCGCCGCGAAGGCCCAGGCGCAGACGGCCATAGCGGCCATTGCAGCGCAAGAGGAGCCGAGCCAGCTGGTTAACCTCGTTGAGGTGCGACGCGCCGCAACCCAGCCTTCAATGCCGATCGCCAGTATGGCCGCCGCCGGCCCAGCATGGAGAAGCGCGCCGAAGGCGAAGACGTCCGACGCGCTGAACGAAGTCGTCGTGCCGGGAATCTTCAGCGCATGGCGCGACGCCCAGGCCGAAACCGCCACGGCGAGTACAACCCAGCCAATCGCAATCAACTCCAGCCGGAGCACCAGCAAGAGTGCCCAACCAAGCGCCAAGCCGCCGCAAGCTACCACCGCCAACCAACTGGACAGCGCACGCGGCGGATAGTCGAACAAATGTCGCGCGCGGAACGAACGCAAAGGTGCCGGCAGGAAGGCTACTTGCCAGCGGACAACGCGCCGCGAACCCGCCTCCCCTTCTGGCTGGGCGTGGCTGGGATGGTCGTCTTCACTATCAGGCATGCGCTAGGAACGAGGATCGCGTGCGCATCTGGAGGAAGCACGACGGTGGGCACACCAAAGATTCCTCGGTCTCAGTATCTGCCTTACCGACTTGGGAGCCCCCGCGACCGGCTGGTGCTGCATCCGTTCGATTCCTGCAGGGCCCGCCCTTGGCATCGCTACAGTGCACCAAGCGCGGCTAGTTACTCCCCTAGGAACCTCGTGTCCAGGATGCCGGCGGGATCAATCAGAGCTTCGCTCATGATGAAGCCTTCGCTCATGATGAAGCCTTCGCTCATGATGAAGCCCTCGCTCATGATGAAGCCCTCGCTCATGATGAAGCCCTCGCTCATGATGAAGCCTTCGCTCATGATGAAGCCTTCGCTCATGATGAAGCCCTCACTCATGATGAAGCCTTCGCTCATGATGAAGCCCTCGCTCATGATGAAGCCTTCGCTCATGATGAAGCCTTCGGCCAACACCCGGCCGCCGCCCCCTGAGAATCCGACGTTCAGATTCAAACCCGACCCCGCCGCCGCATACCCCGCCAGCGTCCCCACCGGCTGCAGCAGCCACGAGGCGCCCGCTGCGGCGCTGCCGGCCAGGGCGTCGAGCACGCGCACGCCGGGGCTCAGCAGCGCGCTGCCGGCCAGGGCGTTGCGCTCCACCACGCCGCTGACCACCGTGTTCGCGGCCACGTCGATGCTGGCGGGGCGGTAGCTGACGGTGCTGCGCAGCGTGAGCTGCCGCGCCCAGGTCAGGCCGGGGTCGTAGATGGGTTGCCAGCGCGTGAACAGCGCGTCGCCCGTCAGCAGCCGGTTGCCGCCGGCGGTGACCAGCCGGCTCCAGGCGCGCGACTGCCCCGCCACCGGGCTGCTGGCCACGGGCATCACCTGCCCCGGGGCCAGCAGGTTGGCGCCGCTGGCCAAGGTGCCCGCCGCCAGCGCGGTGGACAGGTCGGTGCGCAGCACGCGCGACAGTCGCGTGGCGCCCTCGGCGTTGAGCTGCCCGGTGCCCTGCACCAGCAGGCCGCCCTGCGCCACCGGCAGCGCCGTGTACTGCAGGATGGCCTTCACCAGCGGCGGCGTCAGGCCGGGGTTGGCCTGCAGCAGCACGGCGGCCGTGCCGGCCACCGCCGCGTTGGCCACCGAGGCGCCCGACAGCTGCATCTGGCGCGACTGCGCGTTGGCCGCGCCCGCCACCTGCAGCTGCGGGTAGCTGCTGGCCAGCAGGTTCCAGGGCGGGTTGCTGCCGTTGGTGAGGACAGACGCCGCCGCCACGATCTTGTTGCCCGGGGCCACCAGGTCGGGCTTGACGAGGTTGTCCACCCAGCGCCGGCCGCCCGCCAGCGCCAGCGCGCCGCGCGTCGGCCCGCGCGAGCTGAAGCCGGTGACGGCGTCGTCGTTCGTCGAGGCCGTGGCGAAGGTGTTCAGGGCCCCCACCGTGATGACCGAGGGCTCGTGCCCGGGCGACGCGATGGTGCCCAGCACCTGCTGCCCGGCGGCATTCTTGCCCGCGTTGCCGGCGGCAGCCACCACCACCAGGCCGGCCGCCGTGGCGCTGCGGGCGGCGCGCGCCAGCGGATCGACCAGGAACGAGTCGGTCGAGGCCGCGCCCAGGCTCAGGTTGACGACGCGGATGTTGGCCAGCCGCGCGCGCTGCAGCACCCAGTCCAGGCCCAGCAGCGCGTCGGCCATCGTGCCGATGCCGCGCTCATCGAGCACGCGCACGTCGAACAGGCTGGCGCCCGCCGCGACGCTGCCGTTGCCGGCGGCCACCGCCGCCACATGCGTGCCGTGGCCGTAGGGGTCGGGGTTGTTCGACTGCGGCTGGTTCTGGATGTCGCCCAGCTTCCACTTCGTGCCGTCGATGCTGCGCTTGGCGTCGACCGAGTAGTCGCGGCCCTTCTGCCAGCGGTCGCCCAGCGAACGGCCCAGCGCCACGATGTCGACCACGCCGCGCACGCGGGAATTGCCGGCTGCGTCGCGGAACTGGCTGTGCCGCCAGTCGATGCCGCTGTCGAGCACCGCAATGCCGACGCCCGCTCCGTTGAACGCGCCGGCCCCGGCACCCGGCGTGGCCTGTGCGGCCGACACCAGCGCGCCCAGCACGCCCATGCGCACCGTGCTGCGGTTGGGGGTGATGCCCAGCACGTCGGTGCGGCCGGCCAGCGGCAGCACGGCCGCGGCCGGCACCATGGCGGCCAGCCCGCGCACCGAGATGAAGTTGTAGATGACCGAGCCGCCGCGGGCCAGGATGTCGGCGCGCAGCGCGATCAGCTCGGGGTCGGTGCCGGTGGCGTTGACAAGCACCTGCACGTGCAGGCCCGAGGGCAGCGACCGGGCCCACGGAACCGCCGGGGTCGTGCCGGCCGGCGCCGAGATGGCCGCGAGCAGGTCCGTCGACACCTTGGCCGTCTGCGCCTGGGCCGCGCCCAGGCCGAAGGCCAGCGCGAGCGCTCCCAGGACCTTGCAGAACCAACGCACCAGAGAATCGACTCGATCCATGCTCCGTCCTTCTTCGAGGGCTGCCCGACAGCGTGGGCTCGTCTCACCGGGCCGGCGACGCCGGCTGGGCCGCCGCCGCGTCTGGCCCTGTGAATACCTCACATTCTTGGGATTGTACGAACGCACGCACCCGGTGTAGGGCGCGCCGGGGGCGTGGTTTCGCGAAGAAGCGGCGCATTTCGTGCGCTTTTCTGCCGATCGGCGGGTGGGTGGAAGCCGGGTTGCCTGGGAGCGGCGCGGCTCACCGGCCCGTGCCCGGCGCGTCGAGCACGGCGAGCATCTCGTCGCTGAGGTCATCGCCGCGGTCCGGGGGCGGTGCGCCATCGGCCAGCAGCAGGCGCAGCACCTCGGCGTAGTCGCCGCCGGGCACCGGCTCGTGACAGCCGGCGTGCAGGCAGCTGCCCAGCGCGTCGCCGCCGTAGCCGTTCCTCTCGTGCCAGCGCGCGCCGTGGGCCAGCAGCATCGCCACCATCGCGGCGTCGCCCCGGAACGCGGCCTGGTTCAGCGCGCTGGCCTGCCAGGGCCCGGGCACCGCCACCGGCCAGCCCAGCGCCAGCATCAGCCGCACCGAGGCCAGCGCGCCGCGCTGCGCCTGCTCGGGCAGCAGCGTCAGCTCCCAGGGGTGCAGGCGCCCGAGCAGGCCCGGGTGCGCGGCCAGCAGCGCGCGGGCGGCGGGCTCGTCGGCGGCGGCGCAGGCGGCCAGGAAGCGCTCGTGCAGGCCCTCGGGCGGGTGCTGGCCCAGCGGCGCCAGCCAGGCCAGCACGTCGGCGCGGCCGGCGCGCGCCGCGTGCCAGGCCCGGGTGTGGCCGGGGGCGGCTGTGGCGGCCAGGTCGGCGGCGTGCTGCACCAGCAGCTGCAGGTGGGCCAGCGAGCGGCCTCGCGCCACGGCGTGGTGCAGCGGCCGCGTGCCGCCGCCGACGCCGGGCGCGCGCTCGTTGGCGTCGGCGCCGAGTTCCAGCGCCTGGCGCAGATGCGCCAGCGGCTCGAAATCGAGCTGGCGGAACAGCGCGTTGCTGCCCGGCCAGCGCGCGCCGGCGGCCACCAGCGCAGCCAGGATGCGGCGGTCGTCCTGCTCGACGGCGTGGTACAGCGACTCGTTGTCGTCGGGCTCGGCGCCGCCGGCCAGCAAACGCTGCACGAGGCCAGCGCTGCGCGCGCGGGCCACCGCCCCGTACAGCACGGGCAGCGGTCGCTCGGCGAACGCGGGGTCGGCCAGGGCGGCATTGGCGTCGGCACCGGCGACCAGCAGCGCATCGGCCGCGGCGCACAGCGCCGCGTCGTGGGCCGCGTCCAGCGTGGCCAGCGACGAGAAGGCCACCAGCGCCAGCGGCGGCGCCCCCCAGGGTGGCACGGCGCGCCGCGCGTCGATGCCCTGGGCGTCACCCTGCACGAGCCGCAGCGCCGGGTGGCACAGACCGGGGCGAGAGTGCAGCAACGCCAGCGCCTGCCCCGGCCGCGGCGCCGCGTAGCCGCGGCCCAGCGCCAGCACCAGCACGCGCTCGACGAAGGCCTCGTCGTGCAGCGCCCGCGCGCGCCGCTGCTCGACCTCGTCGAGCAGTTTCGGCCAGCTCGCGAAGCCAAGCTCGCGGGCGATCACGAGCTGCGCCTGCGCCAGGCGCGGCGGCGACGGCAGCGCCCAGGGTGCGGCGCGGGCCAGGGCGTCGGGCTCGGCGCGCTGCCAGGCGCGCAGCAGCTCGCGCGCCTGGCGGCGCAGTTGATCGGTGTCGGGGTGCGCGGGAAGCTCGCGCGCCGGGCGGGGTGGTTCGCTCACGGTGTCTCCATGCATCGACGCCCGGGGATCCGCGGCATCGGGCTGCACGAAGGACGGTGACGAAGAAGCCGGCGCACCGCCGGTGCGCCTGCAGGTGGGCTCGGCCCTCTCCGCGGATCCGGTGGCGCCCTGCGCGCGCCTGCAGGGATGCTAGACCGAGCCGGGCGCGCGGGCAATCAGAACGTGTACTTCGCGCTGACGAACACCGTGCGGCCGCGCGGGTCGGTGTAGGTCGGGTCGTAGGTCGACAGGAAGTAGTAGCTCTGGTTGCTGAACGGCGGGTCGGCGTCGGCCAGGTTCAGCACGCCCGCGCGCACCGTGAACGAGCGCGACACCTTCCAGCTCGCCGACAGGTCCCACAGCGAGTAGGCCTCCACCTGGCGCGGCGCGGTGCCGGGCAGGTAGCTGTCGTCGGTGTGCGCCGACCAGTACGAGTTGCCCAGCGTCAGCGCCAGCGGCCCGCGCTCCCATTCCACGCTGGCGCGGTGGCGCCAGCGCTGCACGGTCTGGTCGTTCAGGAAGCGGCCGGCATTGCTGACGAAGGGCTCGTCCTTGCCGAACTGGCGCTCGTAGTCGATGACGTAGGTGCCGCTGAGGCTGGCCCGGAAGCGGCCCGCGGCGCCGGCATCGCCGCGCCAGTTGGCCTCGATGTCCACGCCCGAGGTGCGCAGCGCGCCCTGGTTCTCCTTGCGCAGGATCAGCGTCGGGTAGTTGTCGACCGGGTCGCGCACGATGTAGCGGGCGTAGCGCGTCGGGTTCTCGAGGATGGTCTTGCCCGAGAGGTCGCTGATCACGTCGGTCTTGCGGATGGCCCAGTAGTCGAGGCTGACGTTGGTGCCGCGCATCGGCTCGAACACGATGCCGAGGCTGAACTGGCGGCTCTTCTCGGGCTTGAGGTTGGGGTTGCTCTCCTTGTTGGTGGGGTACTGGTCGAAGGCGTCGTACACCGCGTCGTACAGGAAGGCCGGGCTGGTACCGAAGCTGGTGGGCCGGTACAGCTCGCTGAAGCTGGGCGCGCGGAAGCCGGTGCCGGCCGAGCCGCGCACGAGCAGGCTGGCGACGGGCCGCCAGGCCACGCCCATCTTGGGGTTCACCGAGCTGCCGACGGCCTCGTAGTGGTCGGCGCGCAGCGCGGCCTGGAGCTCGAGCTGCCGGCTCAGCGGCAGGTTCAACTCGGCATAGGCCGACGCGATGTCGCGCTCGTAGCTCGTGGCCTGCAGCGGCGGCGCGGTGCCGCTGCTGTTGCGGTCGCCGCCGATGTTGTTCGACACCAGCAGCGCGCTGGGCGTGAACTGCTGCTTCTCGCGGCGCAACTCGGCGCCGAAGGCCGCGCAGATGTCGCCGCCGGCCAGCTTGCCCAGGCTGCCGCTGAGCTTGAAGTCGATGCCCGTGGTGCTGCCCTCGCTGGCGCGCGCCACGTCGTTGACGCGGATGCTGTCCAGCAACGCCCTGCCGGCGGCACTGCTCGGGCCGAAGGGGTTGATGGTGCCGTCGCGGACGCCAGCGGCCAGCTCGTTGAAGCGGTAGTAGCCGTTGACGTAGCGGTCGGCCACCTTGTTGACGGCATGGCTCAGCGCGGTGGTGTAGTCCCAGCCACCGAGAACGCCCTGCGCGCCCACCACCACGCGGTTGGCCTCGCTGGTGACCTCGTTGCTGCGGTTGCCGGCCTCGGTGGCGCGGAAGCGAACCTCCACGCCCGTGGGGTGCGTCACCGGCCGCGGCAGGTGGTTGTTCAGCGCCGTCCAGCTGACGCCGGTCACGCCGCTGGGCACCGGGCTCAGCACGTACAGCGTCTCGGCGCGCGCCAGCAGCACCTCGGCAAAGGCCTGGTGGCCGCCGCCGACGTCGGCCACGCCGCGGGCCAGCAGGCTGATCTTCTCGGCCTCGGGGTAGATCTCGGTGTCGGCCATGTAGTCGTAGCCGCAGGCCTGCAGGCCGATCTGCGTGGGTGCGTACACCGAGGCCGGCGGGTTGCACGCCGGCGCGAACAGGTTCACCGTGCGCTGGTTGTAGGGCCCGGCCGTGCCGCCCGGCGGCGTGAAGCTGTAGCCGGCGCCGTTGATGGCCGCCAGCTGCGCCGTGCGCGTGCCCGAGCTGCCCGACAAGCGGATGTTGCCGGGGTAGGGCCGGCTGCTCAGGTAGTAGGGCACCGTGTCGGCCAGCGGACGCGCCTGCAGCCAGCTGCGCTGCGTGCTGCGCAGCGAGTCGAGCTGCTGCAGGTCGAGCACGCCGAAGACGTTGAAGCCGTCGCTGGCGAGGTTGCCGAAGCCGGCGCTGACGGTGCCGGTGCGCTTGCCGCCGCCGCCCTCGCCGGTGGCCGCGGCGTAGGCGCCGACCTCGACGCCGCGCCAGTCCTGCCGCGTGATGAAGTTGATGACGCCGCCGATGGCGTCGGTGCCGTAGATCGCGCTGGCGCCGTCCTTCAGGATCTCGACGCGCTGGATGGCGCCGGCCGGGATGCTGTTGAGGTCCACGCCCGCGGCGTCGCCCGGGCTCGCGAAGTTGGCCATGCGCCGGCCGTTGAGCAGCACCAGCGTGCTGCTGACGCCCAGGCCGCGCAGGTTGGCGCCGTTGAAGCCACGCTGCCCGCCGGTGTTGTCGGTGATGCTGGCGCCGTCGCCCAGGTTGGCGGCGCTGGCGGTGATGTTGGCCAGCAGCTCGGCGGCCGTGGTGGCGCCGGTCTTGTCGATGTCCTCGCGGCGCAGGGTCTGCACCGGCAGCGCCGTCTCGCCCTCGAGCCGCTTGATGCTGGAGCCGGTGATCTCCACCCGCTGCTGCGCCTGCGCGAGCGACGCGGCCATCGATGCGGCGAGCGCCAGCGCGGTCAGGGCCGGCAGGGCGCGTGGGAACGGGGCGGACCGGCTCATCGGGGATCCCTCGGTGGGTGGCGGTGGTGCGGCCGCCGGGCGGCGCGGCGGGCGTCCGGAGGACGGCGCGACCCAATGTAGGCAGCCCCCGGCGGATTGGCCATCGGGCACCGGCGCGGCGGTCGCACGGCCGCAAGTCGGTGTCGCTTGGCGCGAAATCGCCTCGCGGGCGGTGTCGGCCAACGGTGACAAGATCGCGACCGAGCGCCGCCCTGCCCCATGCCACGACCGTCCATCGACCGCCGCCGGTTCGCCACTTCGCTGGCCACGCTGGCCTCGCTCGCCAACGGCCCGGCGGCCTGGGCCACGGGGGCCGGGCCGGCGAGCCCGGCCGGCCCGGTGCTGGCCGCGGGCGGTGCCCTGAGCGACGACAACGACGCGTTCTGGGGCCGGCTGGCCGCGCTGGCCGGCGGCGCGGGCGCGCAGGTGGCCGTGATCGCGGCCGCCTCGGGCGAGCCGCGGCGCGCCGCCGCGCGCGTGGACGAGCGGCTCCGGCGCCACGGCGTGCGCGGCCTGGCCATCGAGGTGGCGCCGATGCAGGGCAGTGCCGACGCCGCGAGGGCCGCCGCCCACGCGCCGCGCTGGGTGGACGCGGTGGCGGCCTCGCAGGGCGTGTTCTTCACCGGCGGCGCCCAGGCCCGGCTGCTCGACACCCTGGCCCCGGGGGGCGAGCCCACGCCGCTGCTGCAGGCCCTGCACGCGCTGCACGCGCGCGGCGGCCTCGTGGCCGGCTCGAGCTCGGGGGCCGCGGTGCTCAGCGCGCTGTGCTTCCGCGACGCGCCCGACCTCATCGGGGCGCTGCGCGGCACGCTGCGCGACGGCCTGGAGGTCGACCGCGGCTTCGGCTTCCTGCCGCCGCAGCTGGCGGTCGACCAGCACTTCGTGGCGCGCGGCCGCATCGGGCGGCTGCTGCCGCTGCTGGCCAGCCGCCGCGTGCCGCTGGGCCTGGGCGTGGAGGAGGACAGCGCCGCGCTGCTGCAGGCCGGCACGCTCCAGGTGCTGGGCCGCCACGGCGTGCTGGTGGCCGACCTGGCCGAGGCGCAGGTCGAGGCGCTGGCGCCGCTGTCGCTGCGCGGCGCCAGGCTGCACTGGCTGCGCCCCGGCGACCGCCTGGCCCTGGCCAGCCGCATCGCCACCCCGGCGGCCGGCGCGGGCCGGCAGGTCGATCCCCTGTCCGGCGACCACCGCGCCGCCGACCCCGGCCCGGCCTTCTACCCGGCCATGCTCGACGCGGGCGTGATCGTGCGCGCGATGCAGCGCCTGGTCGACGGCGACCGTGCCGAGCTGCACGGCCTGAGCTTCCTGCCACCGCCCGGCGACGGCGGCCCGGCCTTCGCCTGGCGCCTGCACCGGGGCCCGGGCACGCGCGGCTGGGTGGCGGCCGACGGCGGCCTGGGCGTGG
Organism: Betaproteobacteria bacterium; assembly: GCA_046341655.1. Classification (GTDB taxonomy): domain Bacteria; phylum Pseudomonadota; class Gammaproteobacteria; order Burkholderiales; family Burkholderiaceae_C; genus Rubrivivax. The sequence continues at coordinate 41,097 of JBKDQY010000038.1, forward strand.
CCGACGCGCGCCTGGACCTCCACCCCGTGCGGCTGGCGCAGCCGCTGGCCACGCCCTGGAGCGGCTGAGGGTGCGGGCGAGCCCATGACCGCGGGCCTTCTGCCGCTGCCGGCGGCGGCCCTGCCGCCTGCCACGCCCGCGGGCCCCGGCGGCGCCATCGGGTTCGCGCTGCTGCCGGGCTTCTCGCTGCTGTCGCTGGCCGGCGCGACCGACGCGCTGGCGGCAGCGGCAGACACGCTGGGGCCGCAGGCCTGGCGCGTGCTGCACCTGTCGGCCGACGGCGCCCCCGTGGCGGCGCAGTGCGCCACGCGCGTGGCGGTGGACCGCGCCTTCGCCGACGCGCCGCCGCTGCAGGCCCTGGTGGTGGTGAGCGACCGCGCCGTGCCGCCCGGCCTGCATGCGACGCTGCGGCCGCTGCTGGCCCGGCTCGACGCCGAGGGCGCGATGCTGGGCGGCATCGGCAGCGGCGCAGCGGAACTGGCCCGTGCCGGGCTGCTGGCGGGCCACCGCGCCGCCCTGCACTGGGCCGAGTCGCAGGCGCTGGCCGAGGCGCACCCCGACGTCGTCGTCAGCAGCCACCTCTACGAGATCGACCGCCGCCGCCTCACCTGCGCCGGCGGCAGCGCCAGCCTCGACGCCTTCATCGCCTGGCTGGGGCAGCACCACGGCGAGCGGCTGGTGCAGGCCCTGCTGGCGCACTTCGGCCTGGAGCGGCTGCGCGACGGCAGCGAGCCGCAGCGCAGCCCGGTGTCGGGCCGCATCGGCGGCGGCGCGCCCAAGCTGGCCGAGGCCGTGGCGCTGATGGAGGCCAACCTCGGCGAGCCGCTCCCCACCGAGGACATCGCGCGGCTGGTGGGGGTGTCGCGCCGGCAGCTGGAGCGGCTGTTCAAGCAGCACCTCGACGAGCTGCCCAGCCGCTACTACGCCGAGCTGCGCCTGCAGCGTGCCCGGCGGCTGCTGCAGCAGACCGGGCAGTCGATCCTGCAGATCGGCCTGGCCTGCGGCTTCGCCTCGGGCTCGCACTTCAGCAACGCCTACCGGGCGCGCTTCGGCCACACCCCTCGCGAGGCGCGCAGCCAGCGGGCGCTGGCCTGGCGCGACCAGGGCCGGGCCGCGGCCACACCGACATGACTTTGAAAGCGAACGCCATGTCCGCCTCCCCCGACACCGAGTACCTGTTCCGTGCCGCCCGGCCCGCCGACCTGGACGACTTCGAGCGCATCGCGGCGGCCAGCGCCGTCGGCATCACGACGCTGCCCGAGGACCGCGCGCAACTGGCCGAGCGGCTCGCGCGATCGAGCGCCGCGTTCGCGTCAGGCGACGACGCCAGCGGGGAGGAGATCCACCTCTTCGTCGTCGAGGACGGCCAGGGGCACGTGGTCGGCACAAGCGGCATCGCCGCGCGGGCCGGATTCCGCGACCGCTTCTTCAGCTACCGCAACGAGATGCTGGTGCACACGAGCCCCATGCTGGGTGCCAGCAACCGCATCCACACGCTGCACCTGTGCCACGACCTCACCGGCGTGACGCTGCTGACCAGCTTCTACATCGACCCCGCACACGCGGGCACGCTGGCGCCGCAGCTGCTGTCGCGGGCGCGGCTGCTGTTCGTCGCCGCCTTCGCCGAACGCTTCTCCGACCGCATCGCCGCCGAGTACCCGGGACTGGCCGACGACAACGGCCGCTGCCCCTTCTGGGACGCCGTGGGCCGGCGCTTCTTCGCGATGGACTACCCGCAGGTCGAGCGCATCAGCGGCGGCCGCCACAAGGCCTTCATCGCCGAGCTGCTGCCGCAGGCGCCGGTGTACGTGCCGCTGCTGCCCGAGGAGGCGCAGTGGGCCATCGGGCAGCTGCACCCGGTGTCGGAGCTGCCCTTCGCCATCCTGATGGACGAAGGCTTCGAGGCCGACACCTACGTCGACGTGTTCGACGGCGGCCCGGTGGCCGAGGCGCGGCTCGCAGGGCTGCACACGGTGGCCGCGTCGCGGCCTTGCGGCTGGCGCGCGGCTGCCGCCGGCCCGGCTGCAGGCGGCTGGCAGATGGTCGCGGTCACCGAGCGCGCCGACTTCCGCGCCGCCCTGGTGCGCGCCGACGCGCGCGAGGGCGTGTTACCGCTGCCGCCAGCCACCGCGGAGAGGCTGCGGCTCGCGCCCGGCACGCCGCTGCGCGCCGTGCCCTTGCCGCCCGGCGCGCAGCCCGCCCACGCCGTCCAGCCCACGGAGGCACGCGCATGAACCCGAGACCGCCGCTGCTGCTGACCGAGCAGACCCCGCCCGATGCCGACGAGACGCTGCTGCAGGTGCGCACGGGCGACACGGCCGCCGACGGCCCGCCGCTGGCCGAGGCGCGTCTGTCGACGACCATCGGCCTGGAGGTGCCGCGGTTCTGGTTCCACGTCGGCTGCACTGTGCACGCCTCGGACTCGCTGGGCCTGTTCCAGCGCCACCGGACGCTGCTGCTGGGCAACGATCACTCCGGCGCCAGCGAGCTGGTGCTGCGGCCCGGCGCCGATGGCGCCACCGGCGGCGCGGCCCTGCAGCTGGCGCTGCAGGGCGCGCTGCTGCTGCGGGCTCAGCGCCGCGCGCGCTACGCCGCGCGCATGGTGGCCGAGCTGCCGGGCCTGCGCGACGCCCGGGGCCGCAGCCCCTTCTGGGACGGGCTGGTGCGCCCCTTCTACGGCGGCGAGCCCGAGGCCACTGCGCAGCGCCACGGCAGCGACTGGCGCGCCGGCGTGGCCGCCCTGCTGCCGCGACAGGCCGTGTACACGGCCTTCCTGGGAGCCGAGGTGCAGGCGGCCATCGCCCGCGTGCCCGCCGCGGCCTTGCCGATGCGCGAGCTGCTGGAGCACGCCGGCCTGCACCACGCGCACCACGTCGCCATCGACGACGGCGGTCCCGTGCTCGAGGCCGCGACCGACGCGCTGCCCACCGTCGCCGGCAGCCGCATCTGGACGCTGGCCGAGCCCGCCGACGAGTCGGCGCAGGGCCCCGCGCACTGGGTGCTGGCAGCGCCCGAGGGCGAGGCAGCCCGCGCCGCGCGCGCGCCCGCCCGGTACGCCGCGCAGCACCTGGTGCTGACGCCCGCCGCCGCCCTGCAGCTGCGCGTGTCCGCGGGCGACCGCGTGCGCGCCTGGCCCGTGCAGGGGCCGCACGACCCGGCCTGAGCCCGCACGCGCCTGAACGCGCGCGGGGCTGCGGCCCATCACGCAAGCGACGCGCACTTGCCTGGGCACGACAGCCCGCGGCCCGCCCCATGGGCGCCCCGCCGGCGCGCTGCTACAAACGCGCCGCGCCGCGGGAGGGCACCCGCCACTCCGCGCCCGACCCTGGGAGATCCGCCATGCAACCACGACACCCGATGACCCGCCGACTGCTGCTGGCCGGCGCCGCACTGGCCGCCGTCCTCGCGCTGCCCGCCGCCGCGCAGGGCACGCTGCGGGTCGGCGTCGAGGGCAACTACCCGCCCTTCTCCAGGATGGCCCCCGACGGCACGCTCAGCGGCTTCGACATCGACATCGCGCGCGCGCTGTGCGAGGCCATGCAGGTGAAGTGCCAGCTCGTGCAGCAGGAGTGGGACGGCATGATGCCGGCGCTGCGCGCGCGCAAGTTCGACATGATCGTCGCGTCGATGACGATCACCGAGGAGCGCCGCAAGGCCGCCGACTTCAGCGACCCGTACTATGACGTGCCCAGCCGCTGGGTGGCGCGCGCCGGCGCCTTCAAGGACGCCAGCCCCGAGAGCCTGAAGGGCCGGCGCATCATCGTGCTGCGCAACACGCCGCGCGCGCAGTACGTGGCGCAGCGCTACCCCGGCAGCGAGGTGCTGCTGGTCAACAAGGAGACCGACGTGTACCTGGAACTGGCAGCCGGCCGCGGCGACATCGCCTTCGGCTCCACCGTCGTCTCGGGCGAGGCCTTCCTCAAGACGCCGCAGGGCAAGGGCTTCGCGCAGGTCGGCCCCACGGTGCGGCTGGAGGGCGGCTCGGGCGTGGGCGTGGCGGTGCGCAAGGGCGAGACCGAGCTCGTCGGCCGCATCAACGCGGCGCTGAGGAAGATCAAGGCCGACGGCACCTACCAGCGCCTGGCCGCGCGCTACTTCGACTTCGACATCTCGGGCAACTGAGGCCCGCCCCCCGCGACATGGAGTTCCTGCACGGCTACGGACCGGCGCTGCTGCAAGGGCTGGCGTCGACGCTGACGGTGGCGGCCTCGTCGCTGGCCGTGGCCTGCGCGTTCGGGCTGGCCGGCGCGGTGGCCAAGCTCTCGGCCTCGCGCACGGCACGGGCCGTGGCGGCCACCTACACCACGCTGATCCGCGGCCTGCCCGACCTGGTGCTGATGCTGCTCATCTTCTACGGCGGGCAGATCCTGCTCAACGACATCGGCGCCGCGCGCGGCTGGGACTACATCGACGTGCCGCCCTTCGCCGCCGGCGTGCTGACCATCGGCTTCATCTTCGGCGCCTACCTCACCGAGACCTTCCGCGGCGCCATCCTGGCCGTGCCGCGCGGGCAGGCCGAGGCGGCCCAGGCCTTCGGCATGGGGCGGGCGCAGGTGCTGCGCCGCATCGTGCTGCCGCAGATGGTGCGGCACGCCATCCCGGGCTTCTCGAACAACTGGCTGGTGATGGTCAAGGCCACGGCGCTGGTGTCGATCATCGGGCTGGACGACATGGTGCACCGCGCCAACCTGGCCGCGGCGGCCACGCGCGAGCCGTTCACGTTCTACCTGGCGGTGGCGCTGCTGTACCTGGCCGTGACCACCGTGTCCATCCTCGCGCTGGGCTGGCTCGAGCGCCGCTTCAGCCTGGGCGTGCGGCGCGTGGAGTTCTGATGCTGGACTGGCCCGTCATCCAGCAGCACCTGCCGGCGTTCGCGCACGGCATCGGCGTGTGCCTGCTGCTGCTGGGCATCAGCGTCGGCACCGGCTTCGTGCTGAGCATCCCGCTGGCCATCGCTCGGGTGTCGCGCTCGCCCTGGTTGTGGCGGCCGGTATGGCTGTTCAACTACGTGATCCGCGGCACGCCGCTGCTGGTGCAGCTGTTCCTCGTGTACTACGGCTTCGCGCAGTTCGAGGCCGTGCGCGAGAGCCTGCTGTGGCCGCTGCTGCGCGAGGCCTGGTTCTGCGCCTGGCTGGCCTTCGCGCTGAACACCACGGCCTACACCACCGAGATCTTCGCCGGCGCATTGAAGGCCACCCCGCATGGCGAGGTGGAGGCCGCGCGCGCCTACGGACTGGGCGGCTGGCGGCTGTACCGGCGCATCCTGCTGCCCAGCGCGCTGCGTCGCGCGCTGCCGCAGTACAGCAACGAGGTCGTCGGCATGATGCACGCCACGGCCATCGTCAGCACCGTGACGCTGGTGGACGTCACGCGCGTGGCGCGCGACCTCTACGCCAACCACCTGCTGCCGGTCGAGGCCTTCGGCATGGCCGCGGTCATCTACTTCACGCTCACCTTCACCCTCGTCGGCGCCTTCCGGCTTCTGGAGCGGCGGCTGCTGCGCCACCTGCGCCCGGAACGCGCCGCTGCGGCGGCGCGGCCGGCCGCCGCCTGACGGACCCGCCATGCACACCCAGACCCTCGAGCTCGCCGGCAGCACGCCGGGCCTGCGACACAGCCTGCGCGTCCTGCACTTCGGGCGCGCCGACGGCCCCAAGGCCACCATCCAGGCGGCGCTGCACGCCGACGAGGTGCCCGCGCTGCTGGTGGCGCAGGCGCTGCGCGAGCGGCTGCAGCGGCTCGAGGCCGAGGGGCAGCTGCTCGGGCGCGTGCAGCTGCTGCCCTGGGCCAACCCGCTGGGCCTGGCGCAGCACCTGCTGGGCCACCACCTGGGCCGCTTCGACCTGCGCGACGGCCTCAACTTCAACCGCGGCTACGCCGATCTGGCCGCGGCCGCGGCCTCGCGCCTGCGGGGCCGGCTGGGCGACGACGCCGCCGCCAACACCCGGCTGGCGCGCCACGCGCTGGCCGAGGCCGCCGCCGCGCTGACGGCCGACTCGCCCGCGAAGGACCTGAAGCGCCGGCTGCTGCAGCTGGCCGTGGACAGCGACGTGGTGCTCGACCTGCACTGCGACGGCGAGGCCGCGATGCACCTGTACGCGCTGTCGCCGCAGGCCGCGTGGGCGGCCGAGCTGGGCTCGCTGCTGGGCGCACGCGCGGTGCTGCTGGCCACCGACAGCGGCGATTCACCCTTCGACGAGGCCTGCAGCCGGCCCTGGCTGCTGCTGCAGCAGGCGATGGCGCCGCACCCGCTGCCCCTGGGCTGCTTCAGCGCCACCGTGGAGCTGCGCGGCGAGGCCGACACGCGGCACGACTGGGCGGCGCAGGACGCCGAGGCCATCGTGGAGTTCCTGCGCCGTCGCGGCATCGTGGCCGGCCCGCCGGCACCGCTGCCGCCGGCGCTGTGCGAGCCCACGCCGCTGGCTGGCAGCGAGCCCGTCACCGCCCCGGCGGCCGGCGTGGTGGTGTTCCACCGCGCGCCCGGCGACGTGGTGGCTGCCGGCGACGTCGTCGCCGACCTGGTGGACATCGACAGCGGCGAGCGCCGCGCGCTCACCGCCCGATCGGGCGGTGTGTTGTACGCCCGCTGCGCCACGCGCTGGGCGCTGCCCGGCAAGCGCCTGGCCAAGATCGCCGGCACCACGCTGGCGCGCACAGGCCCGCTGCTCAGCCCCTGATGCGAACGATGCCGATGAACGAGCTTCCCGACACCCCCGCCACGCCCGGCGCGCCGCTGCTGCAGGCCGCCGGCATCCGCAAGCGCTTCGGCAGCCACGAGGTGCTGCAGGGCCTGGACCTGCAGGCCCGGCAGGGCGACGTGGTGGCCCTCATCGGCGCCAGCGGCTCGGGCACGAGCACCTGCCTGCGCTGCCTGAACCTGCTGGAGCAGCCCGACGCCGGCTCGCGGGCGCTGGCCGGCGAGACGCTGCGCCTGGTGCCGGCGCGCGACGGCACGCTGCGCGCCGCCGACGCCGCGCAGCTGCTGCGCTGGCGCAGCCGCGTGGCGATGGTGTTCCAGCACTTCAACCTGTGGGCCCACATGACGGCGCTGGCCAACGTCATCGAGGCGCCGATGCAGGTGCTGGGCCTGACGCGCGCCGAGGCGCTGGAGCGCGCCGAGCACCACCTGCAGCGCGTGGGCGTGTGGCACCGTCGCGAGGCCTACCCGGCGCACCTTTCGGGCGGCGAGCAGCAGCGCGTGGCCATCGCGCGCGCGCTGGCGATGGACCCGCAGGTGATGATGTTCGACGAGCCGACCTCGGCGCTGGACCCCGAGCTGGTGGGCGAGGTGCTGCGCGTGATGCGGGGCGTGGCCGCCGAGGGCCGCACGATGATCGTCGTGACCCACGAGATGGGCTTCGCGCGCGAGGTCAGCCGCCGCGTGATGTTCCTGCACCAGGGCCGGGTCGAGGAGGAAGGCGCGCCCGACGAGGTGCTGCTGCGCCCGCGCAGCGAGCGGCTGCAGGCCTTCCTGGCGAACACGCTGAAGTGACCGTGGCCGCGCGGCCGCTACAGCGCGCCCCGGCAGCCCGGCGCGCCGCAGCGGCAGGCCAGGCGGCCCTCGTGGTGCGTCTCGCCGTAGTCCACGGTGATCTCCTCGCCCGTGGCGATGGCGCGCAGAGCGTAGAACTCGACGCGGCCGTTGCGGATGACGAGCCGCGCGTTGGGCCGGCAGCTGTGGTTGGTGTAGCGCATGGGGTCGCTGCTGCGGCTGAAGTCGATGGCCTTCCGCTCGGACAGCTCGACGATCATGATGCGCTCGTGGCGCGTGGCGCGGATGCGCGCCTCGGCGACGCTGATGCTCTCGCCGCGGATCTCGCCGATCTTCAGGCGCGGCGGGATGGTCTCGTCGGCGAAGGCGCCCTGGCCGTCGATGCGGCTGGCCGCCACGCGCACCGCGAACTTCTGGTACGCCGGCCGCTCGGCCAAGGGTGCCGACCGCGCCGGCGCGGGGGGTTCGGCGGGCAGCTCTCGAAGGGCGGGCGACATGGCACCGATGCTATCATCCGCCCCTGCCAGCGCCCCGGGACGGAGCGCTTTTTCCTTTAAGAATCAAGCACTTGCGCGCGGCATCGCCGTGGCGCGGAACGGCCACCCCCGATGCGCCTCACGCAGATCAAGCTCTCGGGCTTCAAGAGCTTCGCCGAGCCCACCACGTTCCAGCTGCCGGGGCAACTGGTGGGCGTGGTCGGGCCCAACGGCTGCGGCAAGAGCAACATCATGGACGCCGTGCGCTGGGTGCTCGGCGAGAGCAAGGCTTCCGAGCTGCGCGGCGAGTCCATGCAGGACGTCATCTTCAACGGCAGCGGCAACCGCAAGCCGGCCAGCCGCGCCAGCGTCGAGCTGGTGTTCGACAACACGCTGGCGCGCGCCGGCGGGCAGTGGAACACCTTCGCCGAGATCGCCGTCAAGCGCACGCTCACGCGCGACGGCACCAGCAGCTACTTCATCAACAACCAGCCGGTGCGCCGCCGCGACGTGCAGGACGTGTTCCTGGGCACGGGCCTGGGCCCGCGGGCCTACGCCATCATCGGCCAGGGCACCATCAGCCGCATCATCGAGAGCCGCCCCGAGGAACTGCGCCTGTTCCTCGAGGAGGCCGCGGGCGTGTCCAAGTACAAGGAACGCCGCCGCGAGACCGAGAACCGGCTGAAGGACACGCGCGAGAACCTCACGCGGGTGGACGACATCCTGCGCGAGCTGAATGCCAACCTCGACAAGCTCGAGAAGCAGGCCGAGGTGGCGGCGCAGTACCGCGGCCTGCAGGAGGCCGGCACGCTGAGGCTGCACCAGCTGTGGTTCCTGAAGCACCGCGACGCCGCCAGCGAGGAAGCCCGCGTGCAGCAGGCCGTGGCCCAGGCGACCAACGCGCTGGAGTCTCGCCTGGCCGAGCTGCGCCACACCGAGGCCGAACTGGAGCAGGTGCGCCAGGCCCACTACGCCGCCAACGACGTGCTGCACGCGCGCCAGGGCGAGCTGGCGCAGGCCGCGCTCGAGGTGAGCCGGCTCGAGGAGCGCATCCGCTACGTCGTCGAGGGCCGCCAGCGCGCGCAGGCGCGTCTGGCCGAGCTGCAGGCGCAGAACGCGCAGTGGGCGGCGCGCCAGGCCGAGGCGCAGGCCGAGCTGGACGAGAGCGCCGGCCACATCGCCGAGGCCGAAGAACAGGCCGCGCTGCTGCACGCGCAGGCCGAGGAACAGGGCTTCGCGCTGCCCGACGCCGAGGAGGCCGTGCGCGCCGCGCAGCAGGCCGCCAACGCGCAACGTGCCAAGGCCGCCGAGGTGCAGCAGCAGATCCAGCTGCTGGCCGCCGACGGCCGCACCGTCGAGGAGCAGGGCCGCGGCCTGAAGACCCGGCGCGAGCGCCTGGCGGCCGAGCAGAAGGGCCTGGCCGCGCCCGACACGGCGCGCCTGGCCGCGCTGCGCGCCGACGAGGCCGCCGCCACCGAGCGCCGCGACGAGGCCGATGCCCGGCTGGCCGAGCTGTCGGAGCAGGTGCCGCAGCTGGACGAGCAGCGCCGCGCCGCGCAGGACGAGGCCACCGCCGAGGCCGCGAAGCTCACCGACATCGCCGCGCGGCTGGCCGCGCTGCGCGCGCTGCAGGACAAGGTGCAGACCGAGGGCAAGCTCAAGCCCTGGCTCGAGCGGCACGGCCTGGCCGGCCTGCCCGGCCTGTGGAAGCAGGTCCACATCACCCCGGGCTGGGAGACGGCGCTGGAGGCCGCGCTGCGCGAGCGGCTGGCCGCGCTGGCCGTGGGCCGGCTGGACACCGTGCGCGCCTTCGGCGCCGATGCGCCGCCGGCGCGGCTGGCCTTCTATGCCTTGCCGGCAGGCGCCGTCGCCAGCACCCACCGCACGCTGCCGCCGCTGGCCGAGCAGCTGAAGCTGGGCGATGCCTCGATGCAGGCGCTGCTGTCGGACTGGCTGGAGGGCGTGTACACCGCCGAGTCGCTCGACGCCGCGCTGGCCGCGCGCAGCCGGCTCACGCACGGCGAGGTCATCATGACGCGCGAGGGCCACGCGGTGAGCCAGCACGCGGTGGCCTTCTACGCGCCCGACAGCGAGCAGGCCGGCCTGCTGGCGCGCGCGCAGGAGATCGAGAACCTCGACCGACAGCAGCGCGCGCAGGCCCTGATCGCCGACGAGTCGCGCGCCCGGCAGGTGCGGCTGGAGGCCGCCCACACCGACGCCAGCCAGCGCCTGGCCGGCGTGCGCCGCGAGGCCGCCGAGGCCCAGCAGCGCGCCCACGCGCTGCACGTGGAGCTGCTGCGCCTGACGCAGCAGGCCGAGGCGGCCAGCAGCCGCAGCAGCCAGCTGGCGGAAGAGCTCGCCGAGATCGACGCGCAGCTCGAGGCCCTGGAGGAACGCCGCGCCACCGGCGAGGCCCGCTTCGAGGAGCTGGACATCGAGCTGGCCGAGGCGCAGGAGAAGCACGCCGGGCTCGAGGACGCCGTCATCGCCGCCGAGCGCGCGCTGGCCGACCGGCGCGAGCAGCAGCGCAGCCTGGAGCGCCAGGCGCAGGAGGCCGGCTTCCAGGCCCGCGCCCTGGTGGCACGCCAGGCCGAGCTTCGGCGCGGCATCGAGACCGCCACCGCGCAGGTGCAGGCCAACGTGCAGGCCGGCGAGCAGCTGCAGCTGGAGCTGGGCGGCTTCGACGACGCCGCGGCGCAGAGCGGCCTGCAGGGCGCGCTGGCCGTCAAGCTCGAGCGCGAGCAGGCGCTGGGCCTGGCACGCAGCACCTACGACGACCTCGGCGCGCAGCTCAAGCGTGCCGACGAGCAGCGCCTGGGCTTCGAGCGCAGCCTGCAGCCGCTGCGCGAGCAGATCACGAAGCTGCAGCTGGAGCTGCAGGCCGCGCAGCTCGGCGGCGCGCAGTACCTGGAGCAGCTGGCGGCGGCGCAGGTCGACCTCGAGGCGCTGGGGCGCTCGATCGAGGAGGGCGGCGTCAAGCTCTGGGGCCTTCAGACCGAGATCGACCGCATCCAGCGCGAGATCAACGCCCTGGGCGCCGTGAACCTGGCCGCGCTCGACGAGCTGACGGCCAGCCGCGAACGCAAGACCTTCCTCGACGCGCAGAACGCCGACCTGCAGGAAGCCATCCGCACGCTCGAGGACGCCATCGCGAAGATCGACCTCGAGACGCGCGACCTGCTGGCCAGCACCTTCAACCAGGTCAACGAGCACTTCGGGCAGATGTTCCCCAGCCTGTTCGGCGGCGGGCAGGCGCGGCTGGTGATGACGGGCACCGAGATCCTCGACGCCGGGGTGCAGGTGATGGCGCAGCCGCCGGGCAAGAAGAACAGCACCATCCACCTGCTCAGCGGCGGCGAGAAGGCGCTCACGGCCATCGCGCTGGTGTTTGCGATCTTCCAGCTCAACCCGGCGCCGTTCTGCCTGCTGGACGAGGTGGACGCGCCGCTGGACGACGCCAACACCGAGCGCTACGCCAAGCTGGTGACGAAGATGAGCCAGGGCACGCAGTTCCTGTTCATCAGCCACAACAAGATCGCCATGGAGATGGCGCAGCAGCTGATCGGCGTCACCATGCAGGAGCAGGGCGTCAGCCGCATCGTGGCGGTGGACATGCAGGGTGCGCTCGGCATGGCCGAGGCGGCCTGACGGGCGGGGGCCGCGCGATGACGCTGGCCGCCGCGCTTGCACTGGCCGCCGGCGCCGTGCTGCTGGCGCTGGCGCTGCACGGCTGGTGGCGCGTGCGCCGCGCGCGGCCGCGCAGCGGCGCGGCGGCGTCGCGCTTCCAGGCCAGCACGCTCGGCGAGCGCTCCGAGCCGCCGCTGGACGCGCCGGCGGCGGCGGGTGGCGACACCGTGCCCGACGGGCTGGCGCCGCTGGGCGCCGCCGAGGGTGGCCTGCGCGCCGCGGCCCGCCGCGTGCCGCGGCTGGATGCGCTGATCGACGCGCTGGTGCCGCTGGCGCTGGACGCGCCCGTGAGCGCCGAGTTCGTGCTGCAGCACGCGCCGCCCTCGCGCCGGGCCGGCAGCAAGCCCTTCTACCTGGAGGGCCTGGACACCGAGACCGGCCAGTGGGAGCCCCTCACGCCCGGCCGCCGCTACGGCGAGCTGCAGGCCGGCGTGCAGCTGGCCAGCCGCAGCGGGGCGCTCAACGAGATCGAGTACTCCGAGTTCGCGCAGAAGATCGAGGCCCTGGCCGAGGCGCTGGGCGCGCGCGCCGAGCCGCCCGACATGCTGGAGGTGGTGGCGCGCGCGCGCGAGCTCGACGGCCTTGCCGCGCCGCTGGACGCGCAGCTGACCGCCACGCTGCGCAGCAACGGCGTGGCCTGGAGCGTGGGCTTCGTGCAGCAGGTGGCGCAGCGCGCGGGCCTGAAGGCCGGCGCCGTGCCCGGCCGCTGGGTGCTGCCGGCCGAGGAGGACGGCGCACCGCCCGTGCTGGTGCTGGCCGTGGAGGCGCAGGCCGCGCTGGCCGCCGCCGACGACGCGCCCCAGGGCAGCGCCGTGCGCGAGGCCTGGCTGTCGCTGGACGTGCCGCAGACGCCCGCCGCGGTGGAGCCCTTCCCGGCCTGGCACCTGTTGTCCAAGCAGCTGTGCGACGAGCTCGACGCGACCGCCTGCGACGACCAGGGCCAGCCCATCACGCTGCACGCCTTCGACGCCATCGGCCGCGAGATCGACGAGCTCTACGGCCGGCTCGAGCAGCTGGGCCTGCCGGCCGGCTCGCCCGCGGCGCGGCGGCTGTTCAGCTGAGCATCCGAGGCCCATGACCGCGACCGGCGTTCGCGAGGAGGCGGTTCGTGAGGGAGCCGTTCGTGATGAAGCCGTTCGGGCTGAGCTTGTCGAAGCCCTGCGCGAGCACTTCGACAAGCTCAGTGCGAACGGAGCTCTCGGTGCGAACGGGGCTCTCAGTGCGCATGGGGCTCTCAGTGCGCACGGGACTGTCGGTGCGAACGGGTCTCGCGGCGCGCACGAGTCTCTCGGCGCGAAAGGCTCTCGCAGCGCGAACGGGTCCGTCAGTGCCAGCGGGCAGCTCAGTGCCAACTGGCATCAGCGAGCCGCTCCGACCATTTCTCAAGAGGGCCTTGTGAAGACATGACCGCCGATGCCGCCGCGCGCCGCGCCGCCGAACTGCGCGAGCAGCTGCACCACCACGCCCACCGCTACTACGTGCTCGACGACCCGGAGATCCCGGACGCCGAGTACGACCGCCTGTTCCGCGAACTGCAGGCGCTGGAGGACGCGCACCCGGCCCTGCGCACGCCCGACTCGCCGACGCAGCGCGTGCTCGGCCGCGTGCTCGAGGGCCTGGCGCCGGTGCGGCACGCCGTGCCCATGCTCAGCATCCAGACCGAGACCGACACCACGGCCGAGGGCGCGCGCGCCTTCGACGCGCGCGTGCGCCGCGAGCTCGAGCTGCCCGACGACGCGCCGCCCGTGGCCTACGCCGCCGAGCTGAAGTTCGACGGCCTGGCCGTCAACCTGCGCTACGAGCACGGCGTGCTGGTGCAGGCGGCCACGCGCGGCGACGGCGAGACCGGCGAGGACGTGACGCAGAACATCCGCACCATCGGGCAGATCCCGCTGCGGCTGCGCGCCGGGGCGCCGCCGCTGCTGGAGGTGCGCGGCGAGGTCTACATGCGCCGCGACGCCTTCGAGCGGCTGAACGCCCGGCAGCGCGAGCGCGGCGAGAAGACCTACGTCAACCCGCGCAACACCGCTGCCGGCGCGGTGCGGCAGCTCGACCCCGCGGTGACGGCCTCGCGCCCGCTGAGCTTCTACGCCTATGGCCTGGGCGACGCGCAGGGCCTGCCGGCCTTCGCGCGGCACAGCGAGCTGATGGGCTGGCTGCAGGGCCTGGGCCTGCCGGTGAACGAGCGCCGCCGCGTCTGCACCGGCGCCGACGAGCTGGTGGCCTTCCACCGCGCGGTGGAGGCCGGGCGCGACGCCCTGCCCTTCGACATCGACGGCGTGGTCTACAAGGTCGACCGGCTCGATTGGCAGCGCCAGCTCGGCTTCAAGAGCCGCGAGCCGCGCTGGGCCGTGGCGCACAAGTTCCCGGCGCAGGAGCAGGCCACGCGCCTGAACGGCATCGACATCCAGGTGGGCCGCACCGGCAAGCTCACGCCGGTGGCCAAGCTGGAGCCGGTGTTCGTGGGCGGCACCAC
>JBKDQY010000039.1:0-23918 GCA_046341655.1 Betaproteobacteria bacterium
CGTCGGTCGTGAAGTGGCGCGGCTGCACGCCCTTGGCGATCAGGCCGTCTGCGCAAGACTTGATGCCGGGCAGGGCAGCAAGCAGGGCCGCCGCCGTGTCGCGGAACATCTCCGGACCCCAAGGGACCGAGGGGCACGCCAGCGAGGGCGTGGTGGCGATGGACCCGCGCTGCTCGAGCACCACCTCGTCGCGGGGCAGTTTCGCCCCGCCGATGAAGCCGGGGCTACGGCCAGCCTGGACCGTGGGCACGCTGTCCGTCCACGTCTGGCCCGGTCCGCCGGTCAGGTAGAACACCGGCGGCAACGCGCCGGGCGTCGCCGGCCTGAACACCGCGAACGGGATGCGAAGGGTGGGCCCGGACGGATTGCTGCGGTCCTGCAGCACGACGAGTTCCCCGCAGCGCACGCCCGTGCCGAGTTGCTGGCTCGGGTGCAGCGTGTACGGGCAGCGCGACTCGTCCAGCCGCGGCACCTGGGTCGGGACCGGGCTCGGGGGCGCGGGGGAGTCGGACGAACCGCCACCGCCGCCGCAGGCGGTGAGGCCGATGGCGGCCGCCGTGACGGCCCGGCTGGCCAGGACGCGTCGAAGAGGGAGGATCGATTGCATGGGACGGAGCTCGGGGGGTTGTGATGGGATGCGCTTGCGGGCTTGGCAGCGCAGGCGGCCGCAGTCTGCGGGTCGCCCGGTCGGGCCACCAAGCGGCGCGGGCTGCGGTGTCGTCCGGTGACACCAGGCGTACCGTCATGCGGCACCGCCATCCCCCAGTGGCCCCGCCCGTGCTGCCGCCGTCAGGGGGCCGGCGAGTCGCAACGGACCGACACGTTCCTCCGCGGCGTGTGTCGTCGGGCTCGTCTTCGCCCTGCTACGCCGCCTGCGGCCTCACGCGCAGCGCCCAAAGCACGCCCGCCACCAGCAGCGCCACGCCCAGCAGAACGCCCGGGGCGGGGGCCTGGCCGCGCAGCGCCAGGGCATAGGCCAGCGCGGCCAGCGTCTCGAAGACGATCAGCTGCCCGGCCAGCGCCGGCGGCAGGCGCTGGCTGGCCTCGTTCCAGCACAGCGTGCCCAGCCAGCTGGCGAACAGGCCGATGGCCAGCATCAGGCCGATGAACGCCCACGCGCGCGGGCCGAAGGGCATCTGCAGCGCTCCGCCCCCGAAGGCCGCGTCGAAGCCCCACAGCAGCGCGTAGCCCGCGGCCGCCAGCGGCAGCGTCGCCAGGCCCTGCGCCGTGGCCCAGGCGCTGGGCGAGCGGTCGGCGTTCGTGCGCAGCCAGTCGGCGTTGCGGATGGGGTACCACGTCCAGCAGGCCACCGCGGCCACGGCCAGCAGCGCGCCCAGGCCGTGGCGCACGAGATCGAGGTCCCCGGCGGCCTGCAGGCGCGCCAGTTCGGCCTGGTTGACGAAACCGATGCCGGCGGCGATGAGCGCCAGCGACGGCGCCAGCCGCGCCCAGGGCTGCCGCCCGTCGCGGGCGCGCACCGCCGCGCCGCGGCGCAGGTTGGAGACGATGGCGATCACCACCGGCAAGGTGCCGATGATCATGGTGGACAGCGGACCGCCCGCCATCTGGATCGCCGCCGCCAGGCACAGGTAGTACAGCAGGTTGCCGACGGCTGCGAGCTTGAGCGCCTCGATCCAGTCTGCGCGCGACAGCCCGCGCAGCGCCGCGCGCGCCATCCAGGCCAGCGGCACGGCGATCAGCCCGAAGGCCAGGTAGCGGCCCACCACCAGCAGCGCCGGCGGGTACTCGGCCAGCAGCGTGGGGGCGATGAACACCAGGCCCCACAACAGGCCGGCAGCGAGGGCGAACAGGGTGCCGGTGGCGAGGGCGTGGCGGGAAGGCTGCATGCAGGCGGCCGGGCGTGCGACCGCAGGATCGACACCGGGCCAGTACGGGCTGGCACGATTCTGTCACCGGCCCACAATGCGCCGCTTTCGACACCGGTGCCTCCAACGATGCCCCAGATCCCGAATGCTCGCCCCGTCGGCGCGGCCTGCGCCGCGGCGGCGCTGGTGCTGGCACTGCTGGCCGGCCCCCCGCCCGCTGCCGGACAGGCCGCGCCCGCCGACCGCCAGGAGCCCGATCGCGGGCCCGCCGCGCGCGCGCTGCACGCGCTGTTCGCCGCCAGCTTCGAGGACAACACGCGCCGCTTCCCCGAGTGGGCCACCTACCGCGGCGACCACCGCTTCGGCGACCGCCTCACCGACGCCAGCCCCGAGGCCCAGGCCGGGGCCGACGAGGCCGTGCGCCGCCGCCTGGCCGAGGCACAGGCCATCGACCCCGCCACGCTCTCGCCGCAGGACCGCATCTCGCGCGAGCTGTTCATCGAGGCGCAGCAGCGCCAGCTCGAGCGCATCGCCTTCGCCGGCTGGCGCACGATGACGCTGGGTGCGCTGGGCGGCCCGCACACGCAGTTCGCCGACCTGCTGGCCGTGAGCCCGGTGTCGCGCGCCGAACTCGTCGAGAAGACGCTGGCGCGCATGGCGGCCTACCCGCGCCGCATCGACCAGGAGATCGCCAACCTGCGGCGCGGCCTGGCGGCGGGCTGGGTGCCCCCGCGCGAGGTGCTGCAGCGCGTGCTGGCGCAGATCGATGGGCAGATCACCCCCGAGGTCGAGGCCAACCCGCACTACGCGCCCTTCAGGCGCCTGTCGCCGCAGATCCCGGCGGCCGACCGCGAGCGGCTGCAGGCCGCCGCGCGCGAGGCTATCGTGCGCCACGTGGTGCCGGCGCAGCAGCGGCTGCGCGCCTTCGTCGAGCGCGAGTACCTGCCGCGGGCGCCGGCCAGCGGCGCGCTCGCCGGCTACCCCGACGGCCGCGCCGTCTACGCCATGCTGGTGCGGCACAACACCACGCTGGAGCTGTCGCCGCAGCAGATCCACGACACGGGGCTGCGCGAGCTGAAGCGGCTGCGCGCCGAGATGGACGCCGTGCGCGTGGAGACGAAGTTCCCCGGCGACTGGGCGGCGTTCGTGCAGTTCCTGAACACCGACCCGCGCTTCTTCCACGACAGCCCGCAGGCGCTGCTGGCCGGCTACCGCGAGATCGCCAAGCGGCTGGACGCCGAGATGCCGCGGCTGTTCGCCGAGCTGCCGCGCGCGCCCTACGGCGTGAGCCCCATGCCGGCGCACATGGGTGCGCGCGCCGAGTACTACAACGGCCCGGCGCTGGACGGCAGCCGCGGCGGCACCTTCTTCGCCGACGTGCTGTCGTTCCGCAGGAAGCCCAAGTGGGGCATGGAGACGCTGGTGGCCCACGAGGCCGTGCCCGGCCACCACCTGCAGATCGCGCGGGCCACCGAGCTGGCCGGGCTGCCGGCCTTCCGCCGCAGCGGCTTCGGCTACACCGCCTTCAGCGAGGGCTGGGCGCTGTACGCCGAGACGCTGGGTTTCGAGCTCGGCCTGTACACCGACCCGTACTCGCGCTGGGGCCACCTGCAGTGGCAGGCCTTCCGCGCCGCGCGCCTGGTGGTGGACACCGGCATCCACGCCCTGGGCTGGACCCGCCAGCAGGCCGTCGACTTCATGGTCGACCAGACGGGCGTGGAGCGCGGTTTCGTCGAGAGCGAGGTCGACCGCTACACGTCGCAGCCCGGGCAGGCGCTGGCCTACATGATCGGCAAGCTCAAGATCGAGGAGCTGCGCGACCGCGCCAGGGCGAAGCTGGGCCCGCGCTTCGACATCCGCCGCTTCCACAACGCCGTGCTCGACCAGGGTGCGCTGTCGCTGCCGGTGCTGGAGCGCCAGATCGACGCATGGATCGAGGGCCAGTTGAAGGCCTGAGTGCCCATCCGGCAGGAGTCCGACGATGCCCTACGTCCTCGCCCTCGACCAGGGCACCAGCAGCTCGCGCAGCATCGTGTTCGACGAGCGCGGCCAGCCCGTGGCCAGCGCGCAGCGCGAGTTCACGCAGCACTTCCCGCAGCCCGGCTGGGTGGAGCACGACGCGCACGAGATCTGGCGCACGCAACTGGCCACCGCGCGGGAGGCGCTGTCCCGCGCCGGGCTGCACGCGCGCGAGCTGGCCGCCATCGGCATCACCAACCAGCGCGAGACCACCGTGCTCTGGGACCGCGCCACCGGCGAGCCGCTGCACCGCGCCATCGTCTGGCAGTGCCGGCGCAGCGAGCCGCTGTGCGCGCGGCTGCGCGAGGCCGGGCACGCCGAGCGCATCCGCGCGCTCACCGGCCTGGTGGTGGATGCGTACTTCTCGGCCACCAAGCTGGCCTGGCTGCTCGAGCACGTGCCCGGCGCGCGCGCGCGGGCCGAGGCCGGCGAGCTGGCCTTCGGCACCATCGACAGCTGGCTGCTGTGGCAGCTGACGGGCGGCCGCGTGCACGCCACCGACGCCAGCAACGCCTCGCGCACGATGCTGTTCGACATCCACCGCGGCACCTGGAGCGACGAGCTGCTGGCGCTGCTGGGCATCCCGCGCGCCGTGCTGCCCGCGGTGCACCCGAGCAGCCACGCCTTCGGCGACAGCGACGCCGCGCTGCTCGGCGCGGCCGTGCCCATCGCCGGCATCGCGGGCGACCAGCAGGCGGCACTGTTCGGCCAGGGCTGCTTCGAGGCCGGGCTGGCCAAGAACACCTACGGCACGGGCTGCTTCATGCTCATGCACACCGGGCCGCAGGCGCGCGCGTCCACGAATGGCCTCGTCACCACGGCCGCGGCGGCGCCGCCGGGCCCGGCGCAGTACGCGCTGGAAGGCAGCGTGTTCGTCGGCGGCGCGGTGGTGCAGTGGCTGCGCGACGGCCTCAGGGCGATCGAGAGCAGCGCGCAGGTCGAGGCGCTCGCGGCCAGCGTGCCCGACAGCGGCGGCGTGGTCTTCGTGCCGGCCTTCACCGGCCTGGGTGCCCCCTACTGGAACGCGCAGGCGCGCGGCACCATCACGGGTCTCACGCGCGGCAGCACGGTGGCGCACATCGCGCGCGCGGCGGTGGAGAGCATCGCTTTCCAGAGCGCGGCGCTGCTGCAGGCCATGCAGGCCGACGGTGGCGCGGAGTGGCCGGTGCGCGAACTGCGCGTGGACGGCGGCGCCTGCGTGAACGACGCGCTGATGCAGTTCCAGGCCGACCTGCTGGGCGTGCCCGTGCTGCGCCCGCGCGTCACCGAGACCACCGCGCTGGGCGCGGCCTTCCTGGCCGGGCTGGCCACGCGGGTGTGGAGCGGCACCGCGGAGCTGGCGGCGCTTTGGCAGGCCGAGCGGCGCTTCGAGCCGCAGCAGCCGCCAGGCTGGGCGGCCGGCCGCATGCAGGCCTGGGCCCACGCGGTGGCGCAGGCCACCGCGTGAGCGCCGGCCGGCGGCTTACTTGACGGCGAAGTCCGCGAGCTGCTTGCCCGCGGCCAGCGCGTCGCGCAGCCACTGCGGGCGCTTGCCGCGGCCGACCCAGGTGTTGCCCTGGCCGTCGGCGTATTTCGCGGCGGCCGGCGCCTTGGGCGCGGCGGCCTTGCGCTTCTTGCGCTTGGCCGGGAAGGCCTTGGCGCCCTCGGCCTTGGCCTTGGCCGTGAGGCCCAGGTCGGCGGCGCTCAGGTTGTAGAACTGGATGGCCTCGCGGATGCGCGTGATGACACCGTCGATCTCGGTGCGGCGCGCCTTCTCGGCCTCGGCTTCCAGGGCCTTGATCTGCTTGACGATCTGGGCGTAGCTCTTGGTCATGTGGCTTGATGTCGGATGAAACTCCCTGGGCCGCGGTGTCGTGCAATACCCTGCGGCGGCTCTTTCTGAATGGTTCCGGAACGACCGCGGCAAATGCCGTGGAATCCCGTCCGCCTCTTCGGGCGGCGCGAACCATAACACAGCCTGCTTAATTCAGGCGCATTCGGATGCATTGCGAGACCTAATGTGGCAAATAGGGGATTAAGCCGGTTCAGCGGCCCGGTGCGATGCCCAGCCGCGGCGTCACGCCCTGCCAATGGCGGGGGTCGACCCCGTAGAAGCTGCGCAATTGCCCGTGCAGGGCCGGGTGCGCGGCGGCCAGTTCCGCCGGGCGTTCGAAGAACAGTTCGCTGCTGACGGCGAAGAATTCGGCGGCATCGGTGGCGCCATAAGCGTCGATGAGTCCGTCTTCGCCGCGGGCCACGCGGCGTTGCAGTGCCTCGAATTCGGTGGTGAATACGGCGGCCCATTGGCGGCGGCGCGCGGCGCCCGGCAGCCAGGGCGCGCCATTGGCCGCGCCGTGCGCCTGGTCGAGGCGGTGCGCGAATTCGTGGATGACGACGTTGCGCCCGTCGTCTGGCCGGGCGGCGCCGTCGAGCACGTCCTGCCACGACAGCACCACCTGGCCCTGCTGCCACGATTCGCCGGCCAGCACCTGGCGCTCCTCGCGCTGCGTGCCGTCGCCCTGCGCCCGCGTGCGATCGACCACGAAGGCGCCGGGGTACACCAGCACCTGGCTCAGGCCCGCGAAGCCGCCGTCGCCGCGGCCCAGCAGCAGCAGCGAGGCCTGCACGGCCACGAGCACGCGCACCTCGTCGTCGACCACCAGCCCGCCGCAGCCGATGAAGGGCACCTCGGCCAGCAGCACCTGCGCGTGCTTCTTCAGGCGCCACTGCACGTCGGCGGGCAGCCGCGCGAAGGCCGGCATGCGCTCGCGCAGCACCCGGCGCCACACGGGCGGGAACGGCTGGCGGCGTACGCGGGCTCGGCGCCAGCGCGCCAGCAGCGAGGGGCCCGCCAGCCAGCCCGCCACGCTGGCCGCGGCCAGCAGCAGCACGGCCAGCGTCAGGGGCACGGCACTCCAATCCATCGGGTCAGGTGGGGCGCGGCAGCGGCGGCTTCAAGCCCCGCGCGCCGCGTGCGCTACCAGCTGCCGCTGCTGCGCAGCTTCTCCAGGCGCAGCGCCAGCGCCTGCTGCATCTCCGACAGGCGCTGCCGCCCGGCCCGCGCCGCCGCGTCATCGCCCGCGCCTTCGAGCGACTGGCGCAGCGCCTCGATCTCGCGCATCAGCTCCACCTCGGCCGGCACGACGCCGGCGTCCTTGAGGATCTTCATGCCCATTCGCAGCTCCGCGGGCGTCTCGTCGTAGCCGTCGCCCAGGTCCAGCGGCCGGCCCCAGCTGCGCGCCTGGCGCAACTCGCCGCTGGCCTGGCTCTCGGCAAGCTTGCGGCCGATGTCGTCTTCCAGCAGCGTCAGGCGCTGCAGGCGCTGGTCCTCGGGGCTCGAGGCCATCGTGGCCGCCTCCTCAGGCCCGCGCCTGGCCGGGCAGCGCCAGCCGTGCCGCCCAGTGGCGCGACAGCGGCGAGGCCGGCTTGGCCATCGTGCGTTCGTTGAGCAGCGCACGGCCCAGGCTGCGGCGTCCGCCGTCGGCGGCGGCGGCCAGCAGCGTCAGGTCGATGAGGTCGCGCTGCGCGTGGCTGCCGCCCAGGCGCGCCGCCTGCCCGCGCACCGGCGCGATCAGGTCGACCGCGCCGTCGGCGTCGCCGTGCGCCATCGCGATCAGGCCGCGCATCAGCGGCAGCCCCACCTCGCGCGCCATCGCGTGGTTGTCGCGGCCGGCGTCGGCCGGCTGCAGCGCGCGCTCGGCGCAGCGGGCCAGCCAGGCCTCGGCTCGCGGCAGCTCGCCAGCCAGCACGAGCGCCATCACGCGGTGCACGTCGTTGAAGGCGTAGTGGCCGGCTTCCTCGTCGCCCAGGGGCCAGCCCTGCACCAGCGCGTGGCCGTGGGCGCTGACGTCCTCGCCCAGCAGATGCAGCCGCCACATCAGCGAGGCCGCGTCGACGCGGTTGAGGGTGATCTGCAGCGCCCCGCCGCTGAGGTGGGTGTCGACCAGGCGCAGCGCGCCGGCCAGGTCCATGGCCTCCAGCCGGAACAGCGCCTTGTGCCACCACAGGTGACAGGCCAGGCCGTTGCCCTCCGCCCAGTGCGCCTGGTGCTGGCGCAGCCAGCCGGCGCCGTCCTCGAAGCGGCCCTGCATCTCCATCACGTGCGTCACCGCGTGCACGGCCCACGGAACGCCGGGGTCCAGCGCCAGCGCGCGGCGGCCGGCCTCCTCGGCCTGCGGGTGCAGGTTGCACTCCTCCAGGCCGAAGGCCCACAGCGCCAGCACCGCCGGGTACAGCGCGTCGGCCTCGTCCCACTCGGGCAGCGCCCGCGCCGGGCGCTGGCGCAGCGCCGGCGCGTCGCCGCGGTAGAAGTCCCAGAGCTGCGTCCACTGCAGCGCCAGCGCGTCGCGCGGGTGCTCAACGAGCACGGCGTCCCACAGGCGCAGGGCCTCGCGCCAGCGGCCCTCCAGCACGCGCTGCACGGCCTCGAGGTGGCTGCGCTCGCGCGGCGTGGCGCCGCTCGTCAGCGCGCGGGCGTGCGACAGGTGAGCGTCGGCCTCGCGCAGCAGCGCGGGCTCGGTCAGGCTCAGCAGGAAGCCGGCCTTCATCACGTGCGGCAGCATCCAGCCGGGATCGGCGGCCATCGCGGCGTCGAGGTCGGCCAGCGGCGGCGCGTCGAACACCATCATCAGCCGCAGCGCGCGTTCGGCCGCGTCGCGTGCGCGGGCGCTGGCGCTGCTGCAGGGGTTGCCGCGGATGTCCCGGTGGGTCATGTCCCCTGAATGTAGCGTGACGCGGTGACGGCCCAGGCCCTATGCTGGCCGCCTGGACTCACCGGGGAGGAGCGCGCCATGAATCCGAAGCTGCCGCGCTGGGCCTGGGCCGTGTCGCTGCTCGCGATGCTGCTGCTGCCGCCGGTGCAGGCCCTGGCGCAGGTCGACCCCGGCACCGCCGAGCGGCTGCTGCGCAAGAGCGGCCTGTGGGCGCAGCTCGACGGCGTGGCGGCGCAGGTGCGGCAGGGGCTGGTGGAGGCGGTGGCGCAGGGCGGCCGCGCGCCCGAGCCGGCCGACGCCGAGCGCCTGTCCGCCGCCGCCAGCGCCGCCTACGCGGCCGAACGGCTGCGCGGCGTGGCCTTGCGCGGCGTGGCGCAGTCGCTCGATCCGCGGCTGGTCAGGGCGCTGTTCGAGTGGTACGACGCCCCCACCGGCGTGCGCATGACGCGGCTGGAGGAGGCCGCCGCCGCCGACCCCCGCGACTCCGACGCCGTGATCGCCGACGGCCAGGCGCGGCTGCAGGCCATGAACGCCGAGCGGCGGGCCCGGCTCGAGGCGCTGCTGCAGGCCAGCGGCGCCGTCGACGCCACGGTGTCGATGACGCTGAACACCGTGGCCGGCGTGCGCCAGGGCCTGGCCAGCATGCTGCCGCCCGGCGAGGGCCCCAGCCCCGAGGCCACGCGCGCGCTGCTGGCGCAGCAGCTGCCGCAGCTGCGGCCGGCCTTCGAGCAGATGCTGCGGCCGGTGATGGCCGCGATCTACGCCGAGGCCAGCGACGCGCAGCTGGCCGACTACACGGCCTTCCTGCGCTCGCCCGCGGGCCAGCACCTCAACGACCTGCTGCTGCGCGTGATGGACGAGGCCTTCCTCGACGCCGCCACCGAGCTCGGCCGCCGGCTCGCGCCGGCTGCCGGCAAGCCGGCCTGACGGGCCGGTTCAGCGCAGGTGCCGGGCCAGGAAGGCCTCGGTGCGCTGCCAGCCCAGCGCCGCGGCGCCGTCGAGTTCGCGCAGGTGCACGGCCACCAGGACGGTGAGCGCGCCCCCATGCAGAAGCCCGTCACGCCGACCTCGGCCGAGCCGCCGGCCTTCAGGAACTGCACTGCGCCGCGCACGTCCTGCGTGGCGGCGTCGGCGAAGTCCAGGTGGCTCATCGGGGGGTGCGCCTCCGCGGCCTCGGCGGTGCTCCGTCCGCGGTAGAGGTCGGGCACCGGCGCGCGGCAGCCGGCGGCGGCCAGGCGGTCGGCCACGCCGCGGATCTGGTCGTTCAGGCCGGGGGTGTCGGCCACGCGGGCAAGGGGCCGCGCAGCTGCTCGAAGGCGCGCGCCAGCCGCAGCACGCCGATGTCGTCGTGCCGCGCCCCGGCGAACTGCACGCCGGTGGGCGCGCCGCCGGCCATCAGGCCCGTGGGCACGGCCACCGCGGGCTGCTCGCTGGCGTTGTAGGGCAGCGTGAAGCCGATGTGCGCCATGGCGCGCGCGGGGTCGTTGCTGGGCATGGCCCACTCGGCCGGGAAGCCGCCGTTGGGCGACACGGGCGACAGCACGTAGTCGAAGCGGCCGGGTCCGGCCCCCAGCGCGGCCACGGCGGCGTCGCGCAGGCGCGCGAACTGGCTGTAGCCGTGGAAGGTGGTGGCGGCGTCGAAGCCGGCGGCCGGCGCCACCCAGGCGCGGATGAAGGGCAGCACGCGCTCGCGCCGCGCCGCGGGCAGGGCGTTCAGGTCCAGTGCCGAGCGCAGCTGCCAGAAGCGCTCGATGCCCTCGGCCATCTCGGCGGCGGTGAAGGGCGCCAGGGGCTCGACCACGGCGCCGGCGTCGCGCAGCCGCGCCGCGGCGTCTTCGAGCGCGGCGGCCACCGCGGCGTCCACCGCCAGGCCCCAGCCGGCGTCGCGCAGCAGGCCGATGCGCAGGCCGCGCACGAAGCCGGGGCCGGTGGCGGCCACCTCGTGCCAGGGCAGCTCGGCCCAGGGCAGGCGCGTGGCGTCGCGCTCGTCGGGGCGCGACAGCACGGCCATCGCCGCGGCCACGTCGGCCACGCTGCGCGCCAGCGGGCCGGCCACGCGGCCCAGATAGGGCGGGTGGATGGGCACGCGGCCGTTGCTGGGCTTGAAGCCCACCACGCCGCACCACGCGGCGGGCAGGCGGATGGAGCCGCCGATGTCGGTGCCGATGTGCAGCGGGCCGTAGCCCGCGGCCGCCGCGGCGCCGGCACCGGCGCTGCTGCCGCCGGGGTTGAGGCCGCGGTTCCAGGGGTTGCGCGACAGCGCGTGGAAGCTCGACAGGCCCGAGCTCAGCATGCCGAAGTCGGGCATGGTGGTCTTGCCGATCAGCACGGCGCCGGCCTCGCGCAACCGTGCCGCGGGCGGGGCATCGGCCGGCGCGGGCAGCAGCTCGGTGGCCGCGGTGCCCAGCGGCACCGGCGTGCCGGCGGTGGCGATGTTCTCCTTGATCGTCACCGGCACGCCGTCCAGCGGCGACAAGGGCTGGCCGCGCCGCCAGCGTTCCTCGGAGGCGCGGGCCTGGGCCAGCGCCGCGTCGGCGTCCACCGCCCACAGCGCCGCCAGGTGGGGCTCCCAGCGGGCCACGTGCGCGAGCACGGCGTGGAGTTGCTCCACCGGCGAGCGCTCGCCGCGGGCGTAGGCGCCCGCCAGGGTGGCGCAGTCGGCGGCGGGGTCGGCCATCAGCTCGGGCGCAGGAAGCGCCGCAGCCTGGCCGCAGCCTGGGCGCGCACCTGCCGGCGCAGCCAGGGGGTGCGGACCAGCAGCCAGCCGGGAGCGCCCAGCGCCTGGCGCGCCCAGGCCGCGAAGTCGAAGCGGTCGTGGTGGCGCGTGATCAGGCCCTGGCCGTCGAACTCGAAGCGCGCGTCGATGCGGTTGTGCACGGGGCGGCCGCGCGGGCCGAACAGGTAGTGCGCCTCCCAGTGGGCGCCGTGGGGAGTGATGTCGCCGAGCTCGAGCCGCCAGTGCGCCAGCGCCGCCGGGTTGCCGCGCGTGGCGCTGCACAGCATGCGCCACATGCCGCCGATCTCGGGCGCGCCCTGCAGCGAGAAGACCTCGTCGTCGAAGCGGGCGTCGGCGGCGTAGCAGGCCTGCATGGCCTCGCCGTCCAGCCGGGCGAAGGCCGCGTAGAAGCGGCGGATCGTCGCCTCGCTCATCACGCGCGCGTGGGCGGCGGCGCCCAGTTCAGCGCCGCGACGTCGTTGGCGAAGATGGGGCTGGAGGTCCACACGCCGCGCAGCCCGCGCTTGGCCACCGACACCTGCGCCGGGTTCCAGATGTAGGCGTTGACGGCGTCCTCGGCCAGCTGGCGCTGGATCTCGCGCCACAGCCGCCCCTTCTCGCGCATGTTGGTGGTGGCCGCCAGCGTGGCCACCAGGCCGCGGAAGCGCGCGCTGTCGTAGCCGAAGTAGTAGTTCGGGTCGGCGTAGGCGGTGGCGTAGTCCAGCGGCTCGACGTGGTTGATGATGGTGAGGTCGAAGTTGCCCTTGAACGGGCCCGACAGCCACTGCGCCCACTCGACGTTCTCGATCTTCGCGTTGATGCCGACCTTGGCCAGCTGCGCCGCGATGATCTCGCCGCCCTTGCGCGCGTAGGGCGGCGGCGGCAGCGTCAGCGTCAGGTTCAGCGGCGCGGTCACGCCGGCCTCGCGCAGCAGCGCGCGGGCGCGGTCGGGGTTGTGCGGATACATCGCCGTGAGGTCGAGGTAGCCCAGGTCGGTGGGGGCGAAGTGGCTGCCGATGGGGGTGCCCAGGCCTTCCTGCGCGCCGTCGATGAAGGCCTTGCGGTCGATGGCGTGCGAGATGGCGCGGCGCACGCGCACGTCCGACAGCGGCGCCTTGCGGTTGTTGATCGCCAGGATGCCCTTGCCCGAGGTGCTGCCCACCACGACCTCGAAGCGCTTGTCGGCGCGCAACTGCGCCAGCGCCGGCAGCGCGGCGAAGCGCGGGATCGCGTCCACGTCGCCGGCCAGCAGCGCCGCCACCTGCGCGGCGGGGTCGTTGATGAAGCGGAAGGTGGCCCGCTTCATGCGCACGCGGGCGGCATCGCGGTGGTTGGGCGAGGCCGTCAGCACGATGCTCGAGCCGCGGTTCCAGCTGTCCAGCACGTAGGGCCCGGTGCCGATGGGCTTGGTGGCCGCCTGCGCCGCGGTGTCGGGGTGCAGGATCACGGCCGTGTTCTCGCCCAGGCGGAACGGCAGCATCGCTTCGGGCTGGTTCAGCACCAGGATCACGGTGTGCGCGTCCTGCACGACCACGCTGGAGATGTTGTCGAACACCGCCTTGCGCGCCTTGTTCGTGCTGTTGGGCGCGCGGGCGCGGTCGAAGCTGAACTTCACGGCGTTGGCGTCGAAGGGCTTGCCATCCGAGAAGCGCACGCCTTTCCGGAGGATGAAGGTGTAGGTGCGGCCGTCGATGCCCTGGATCCAGCTCTCGGCCAGCAGCGGCGAGACGGCACCGTCGGGCGCGATCTTGGTCAGGCCCTCGAGGATGTTGAGGTGCACGACCTCGCCGATGGCCGCCGCGGCGGCGGAGGTGGGGTCCAGGCCCGGCGAGGGCTCGAGCGTCATGCCGATGACGATGCGGTCGCGCGCGCCCTGTGCGGCGGCCTCGGGCAGCGCGGCGGTCAGCGGCGTGGCGGCGATCAGGGCGTTGAAGGTGCGGCGGTCCAGGCTCATGTCGCGGGGGCTCCAGGGTGAGGCCCGGGCTGGCGTGCCCGGTGCCGGCGGCAGACATTCTGCGCCAAGCCCGTGCCCCCGCGCCCGTGCGGCCCGTTCCTAGAATGCCCTCATGAACTGGCTGCTGCGCCTGGTGGGCGTGCTGATCCTGCTGACGGTGCTGGTGCTGTCGTGGCTGCACATGCCCGACCGCCCGGCCGAGACGCTGGTGGCGCGCTGGGCTCCGGCACCGTCGGACTTCGTCGAGCTCGGCGGCCAGATCGTGCACCTGCGCGACGAGGGCCCGCGCGACGACCCGCTGCCCGTGGTGCTGCTGCACGGCACCAGCGCCAGCCTGCACACCTGGGAGGGCTGGTCCAAGGCGCTGGTGCGCCAGGGCCGGCGCGTCATCAGCTTCGACCTGCCGGCCTTCGGCCTGACGGGGCCCTTCGCCGGCCGCTGGGCCGGCGAGACCTACCACGGCGACACCTACGCCCGCTTCACGCTGGCGCTTCTCGACCTGCTGCGCGTGCAGCGCTTCGTCGTCGGCGGCAACTCGCTGGGCGGCGAGGTCGCGTGGCGCACCGCCTACGCCGCGCCCGCGCGCGTGGCCGCGCTGGTGCTGGTCGATGCCGTCGGCCCGGCCTTCGTGCCGGAGTCGGTGCCGCTGGGCTTCACGGTGGCGCGCACGCCGGTGCTGCGCACGTTGGCGGAATGGACGCTGCCGCGCGAGCTGGTCGAGGAGAGCGTGCGCAACGTCTACGGCGACCCCGCCCGCGTGACGCCCGCGCTGGTGGACCGCTACTTCGAGCTCACCCTTCGCGAGGGCAACCGCGCCGCGCTGGTGCAGCGGCTGGCGCTGGTGAAGAGCGGCGAGCACGCCGAGCGCATCGGCACGCTGCGCCAGCCCACGCTCATCCTCTGGGGCGGGCGCGACCGGCTCGTGCCGCCCGCCGTGGGGCGCGAGTTCCAGCGCCTCATCCCCGGCAGCCGGCTCGTGGAGTTCCCCGAGCTCGGCCACGTGCCGCAAGAGGAAGACCCGGCGCGCAGTGTCGCGCCGGTGCTCGAGTTCCTGGCCTCGCTGAACCCGCCCCGGTGAACGCACCGCAGCGAAGGCCGCCGATCCGCGCCAAACCCACCCGGAGCCTGCCATGAACCCGACCCGCCGCCACCTTGCCGCCGCCGCTGCCGCCGCCGCGCTCGGCCTGCCCGCCATCGCCCGCGCGCAGGGCCGCACGCTGCGCATCCTGGTGGGCTTCCCGCCCGGCGGCGGCACCGACGCCATCGCGCGGCTGCTCGGCGAGGCGCTGAAGGCGGAGCTCGGCGCCACGGTCGTGGTCGAGAACAGGGCCGGCGCCGGGGGCCAGCTGGCCGCGCAGGCGCTGAAGGCGGCGGCCCCCGACGGCAACACGGTCTTCATCTCGCACGACCACACCATCTCGATCCTGCCGCTGGTCTCGAAGACGCCGGGCTTCGAGCCGGCGAAGGACTTCGTGCCCGTGGGCGGCTTCGCCAGCTTCGTCAACGCCTTCGCCGTCTCGCCCGGCACGCCGGCCAGGACCATGGACGAGTACGTGGCCTGGGTGCGCGGCAGCGGTGGCGGCAAGGGCACGGTGGGCGTGCCGGCGCCGGCCTCGACGCCGGAGTTCCTGGTCAAGGTGCTGGGCGGGCGCTACCAGCTCGACCTCGTGCCCGTGCCCTACCGCGGCAGCGCGCCGATGATGGGCGACATGCTGGGCAACCAGATCGCCGCCGGCGTGGGCTCGGTGCCCGACTTCATCGAGAACCACCGCGCCGGCCGCCTGCGCGTGCTGGCCGTGCTGGGCCGCGCGCGCCAGGCCGCGCTGCCGGAGGTGCCGTCCTTCGGCGAGATGGGCCTCACGGGCTTCGACGACCTGCCCTACTACGGCTTCTGGGCGCCTGCCGGTACGCCGGCCGCGGCCGTGGACGGCTTCGCGCAGGCCCTGGCGCGGGCCGCCAACCGGCCCGAGGTGCGCGAGCGCCTGGGCCAGCTGGGCCTGGCGGTGGACGTGATGAGCCCGCCGCAGCTGGCCGCGCGCGAGCAGGCCTACACGCGCAACTGGGCCGAGATCATCAAGCGCTCTGGCTTCCAGCCCCAGTGAGCCCCGGCGCCCGTGGCGCGGCGTGAACGGCGTCACGAAACGGGGCCCGCGGCGCGGGCCGGCGGCGGCCGGCGGATACCAAGGTGTCATTCACGCGGGGGAGGGCGGCGGGTGGAATGCGGCCATCCGACGACGACGTCGAGACCAACCCCGGAGGACCCGCACCATGAACACCATCGCCGCCGACTTCGCCCCCAGCGCCGCCCCCGCCGCCCACAACCCCGGCCGCGTGGCCCGGCTGGCCGCCCTGGGCCACTGCCTGCTCGAGCGCCTGGAGACGCCGTTGCTGGTGGCCGATGCGCAGGGCGCGGTGCTCGAGGCCAACCCCGCCGCCACGCGCCGCATCGAGCGCCGCGACGGCCTGTGGCTCGACGCCGGCGGCCGCCTGGCGCTGCGCCAGGCCGGCCGCTGGGTGCCGCTGACGTACTGGGCGCAGGCCCTGGCCGGCGGCCAGGAACTCACGCTGCCGCTGGAGACGGAAGGCGGCGGCGTGCCGATGCAGATCGTGCTGCGCGGCATGAGCACCGGCGACGGCATCCCCAGCGGCTTCGGCTGGATCGTCGCCACCATCGAGCGCGTGTCGCTGTCGCGCGCCGACGCCATGCGGCGCCGCTTCCGCTTCACCCAGACGCAGGCCCGCCTGGCCGAGATGCTGTGCAAGGGCATGCGTCCCACGCACGCCGCCGAGGCCCTGGGCGTGAAGATCTCGACCGTCCGCACCCACGTCGGCCAGATGTACGAGAAGACCGGCACCCACACCCAGGCCCAGCTGGTGGCGCTGCTGCACGCGGTCTGATCCCGCCACCGGGGCGGGGGCTGCCGCTACAGTCCCCGCGATGACCGAGGACGACGCACGCCGCGTGCTGCTGCTGCGGGCCTGCGAGAGCCCGCCCGGCCCGGCGCCCTGGACCGACGACGACCGCGCCTGGGCCACGCGCCAGGCCGGGGCCGCCGTGGGCGAGGATGCGCCGCCCGAGCGCTTCGTGGCCACGCGCGCCGCGCTGGCGCTGCCGCGCCTGCTGCCGCGCGCTCCCGAGGCCGGGCGCTGGCTCGGGCGGCGCGGCTGGCACCCGGCCCTGGTGCCGCTGGCCCTGTTGCTGGGGCTGCTGGCCGGCCTCGCGGTCGACCAGCTGGGCCCGCCGCAGCGCGTGAACCTGCTCGCCCCCGCCGTCTGGGCGGTGGTGCTGTGGAACCTGGCCGTCTACGCCGCGCTGGCGCTGCCGGCGCCGCAGCCCGGCCTGCTGGCGCGGCTGCTGGGTGGCCGCGGCGGCACGCTGTCGCGGCAGCCGCAGCTGCACGCCGACTGGCTGCGCGCGGCCGCGCCGTTGCTGGCGCAGCGGGCGGCGCTGCTGGTGCACATTGCGGCGGCCGCGCTGGCCCTGGGGCTGATCGCCGGGCTGTACCTGCGCGGGCTGGTCATGGACTACCGGGCCGGCTGGCAGAGCACCTTTCTCGACGCACCGGCGGTGCAGGCGGTGCTGGGCCTGGCGCTGTGGCCGGCGTCGTGGCTCACCGGCGTGGCGGTGCCCGACGTGGCGCCGCTTCGCGTGGCTCCGGGCGCCGCGGCCACGGCCAGCGCCGCGCCCTGGATCCACCTCTTCGCGGCCACGCTGCTGCTGGCCGTGGTGCTGCCGCGGGCCCTGCTGGCCGGGCGCGCGGCGCTGCGAGCGGCCCGGTTGTCGCGCCACTTTCCGCTGGCGCTGGACGACGACTACTTCGAGGCCCTGCACCCGCTGATGCGCCCGGCCAGCCGAAGGCCGCTGACGCTGCTGTGGTGCCCCCTCGCGCCGGTGGCCGGCCCCATGCGCCTGCTTGGCCGGACCGTGGCGCCGCCGGACGAAGGCGGGCAGCCGCTGTTCGATGCCGGCGACGGCGACCACCTGCACCTGCGCGCCCTGCCGCCGGCCCTGCGCGACGGTGGGCCACCCACGCCCTGGTGGCGCCGCGGCTGGCGGCCCGACCCCGCCGCCGAAGCGCTGGCGGCGCTGCGGCGCGAGGTCGACGCCGTGCTGGTGCTGCTGCCGCCCGGGCCCGGGGACGCGGCGCGCCCGGGCTGGCTCGCCGACCTGTCGCGCCCGCTGCTGCTGCTGCAGGACGCCGACACGGCCGTGGCGCCGCGGCTGCCGCTTCGCGCGCTCGACGACGGCTGGCTGGCCGACGGGCTGCTGTGGCAGGCGCTGGCGCAGGCGCTGCCCGAAGACCGCCGCCGCCAGCGCCTGGAGGCCGCCTGGCGGCGCGCCCAGCGTGCCCGGCTCGACGACACCGCGGCGCTGCTGTCCGGCAGCCTGGCGCGACTGGCCCTGGCGCGCGAGCCGCTGCCCGAGGCGGGGCTGTTCGGGGGCGGCGGCGCCGCAGCCGCCCAGGCCGCCGAGGCGGCGCGCCAGCGCCTGCTGCAGCAGCTCGACGCCGAGTTCGCGAGCGCGGCCGAGCGGCTGGCGCCCTGGTGGGGGCCCGGCGAGCCTGCCGCGCCCGGGCCGGGCACGGCGCTGCAGCCGCGCCGCCAGGCGCGTGTCGCCGAAGGCCGGGCGGCGCTGTGGGGCGGCGTGGCTTCGGGCGCGATGGCCGGGCTCAAGGCCGACCTCGCCACCGGCGGCCTCACCATGGGAGCCGGCGCCGTGGCCGGCGGCCTCATCGGCGCGCTCGGT
Organism: Betaproteobacteria bacterium; assembly: GCA_046341655.1. Lineage (GTDB taxonomy): Bacteria > Pseudomonadota > Gammaproteobacteria > Burkholderiales > Burkholderiaceae_C > Rubrivivax. Next base: position 17,954 of record JBKDQY010000039.1, read on the forward strand.
GCCGCCGGCGTGGCGCGCGGCATCAATGCCGCCCAGGGCCGTGCGCAGAGCCACGTCGACTGGGGGCCGGCCGAGCTCGACGCGCTGGCGGCGGCGCTGCTGCGGCTGCCGCTCGGCCTGGCCACGGCCGAGGCCGGCATTGCCCGCCGCGAGGCCGCGCTGCAGGCGGCGCTGCAGGCCGAGGCCGAGGCGCTGGCTGCCGCCTGGCGCGACCGCGGCCCCACGCTGGCGGCACGGCTGGCGCCGGTGCTGCTGCGCGTGCTCGAGGCGGCGCTGGGCAGGCCCGCTGACTACACTCGCGCGCCATGAAGATCCTGATCCTGGGCGCCGGCCGCGTGGGCGAGAGCGTGGCCGAGAGCCTGGTGTCCGAGAAGAACGACATCACCGTCGTCGACAGCGACCCCGCCAGGCTGCGCGCGCTGCAGGACCGGCTCGATCTTCGCGGCGTGGTGGGCAACGGCATCCAGCCCAGCGTGCTGGCGGAGGCCGGCGCCGAGGACACCGACCTGCTGATCGCCTGCGCGCCGATGGACGAGACCAACCTCGTGGCCTGCAAGGTGGCCAAGCAGCGCTTCAACGTGCCCACCGCCATCGCGCGGGTGCGCAGCCCCGAGTTCGTGGACGGCGGGCCGCTGATGGGACGCGACGGCTTCGCGGTCGACCACCTGCTGTGCCCGGAGCAGACCGTCACCGCCTACATCCGCAAGCTGGTCGAGTACCCCGAGGCGCTGCAGGTGCTGGAGTTCGCGCACGGCCTGGTCAGCCTGATCGCGGTGCGGGCCGTGGCTGGCGGGCCGCTGGTGCAGCACAGCCTGGCCGAAATCCCGGCGCTGGTGCCGGGCGTGGACATGCGCATCGTCGCCATCTACCGCCAGGACACCGTGCTGCCGGTGCTCGACGGTGCCACGCGCATCGAGCCCGGCGACGAGGTCTTCGTGCTCGCCGCCACCGAGCACATCGGCACCGTGCTGGGGGCGCTGCGCCACCGCGCCGAGCCCGTCAAGCGCATGATGATCGCCGGCGGCGGCAAGGTGGGCCTGCGGCTGGCGCGGGAGGTCGAGGGCCAGTACCAGCTCAAGCTGATCGAGCCCAACGCCGCACGCTGCCAGTACCTGAGCACGCAGCTGGCCAACGGCACGCTGGTGCTGCACGGCGACGCCACCGACGAGGACCTCCTCGGCGACGAGAACGTGCAGGACATGGACCTCTTCATCGGCCTGACGGGCGACGACGAGGACAACATCATGTCCTGCCTGCTGGCCCGGCGGCTGGGCGCGCGGCGCGTGCTGGCCGTCATCAACCGCCGCGCCTATGCCGAGCTGGTGCAGGGCACCACCATCGACATCGCCATCAGCCCCAGCCAGACCGTCATCGGCGAGCTGCTGGCCTACGTGCGCCGCGGCGACGTCGAGGCCGTGCACAGCCTGCGCCGGGGCGCGGCCGAGGCGCTGGAGGCCATCGTGCGCGGCGACCGCAAGACCTGCAAGTTCGCCGGCCGCCGCATCGACGAGGTGCCGCTGCCCAAGGGCGCGCAGGTGGGGGCCATCGTGCGCGGGCTGCACCGTGCCGACGGCTCCGAGGCTGGCGACGACGCCAAGCCGCAGGTCATCATCGCCCACCACGACACGGTGGTGATGCCCAACGACCACGTGATCATCTTCGTGCCCCGCAAGCGCATGGTGCGCGAGGTGGAGAAGCTGTTCCAGGTCAGCGCCACCTTCCTGTTCTGAGGCTGACGCACGGACATGGGCGCGCTCGCCGTCCTCGCGCTCGTGGGCCGCATGGTGGTGCTGTTCGCGCTGCTGCTGCTGGTGCCGCTGGCCTTCGCCGTGGGCCGGCACGACGACGCCGAGCAGGCCTTCATCGTCGCCACCGCCGTGACTGCCACGGCAGGGCTGCTGATGAGCGCGGCGACGCGCCGCTTCCGCCGCGAGCTGCAGCCGCGCGACGGCTTCGTGCTCGTGGGCATGACCTGGCTGGTGCTGCCGGCCTTCGGTGCGCTGCCGCTGGTGCTGGCGGTGCCGGGCCTGAGCGTCACCAACGCCTACTTCGAGGCCATGTCGGCCTTCACCGCCACCGGCGCCACGGCCATCGCGGGCCTGGACGCGCTGCCGCTGAGCGTCAACGTCTGGCGCTGTTTCATGCAGTGGGTGGGCGGCCTGGGCATCATCGTGCTGGCGGTGGCCATCCTGCCGCTGCTGGGCGTGGGCGGCTCGCAGCTGTTCAAGGCCGAGTTCTCCGGGCCGCTGAAGGATCAGAAGCTCACCCCGCGCATCGCCGACACCGCGCGCGTGCTGTGGGGCACCTACTTCGGCCTGTCGCTGGCCTGCTTCCTGGCCTACCGGCTGGGCGGCATGAGCTGGACCGACGCCTTCCTGCACATGTGCAGCACCGTCAGCCTGGGTGGCTTCTCGAACTACGACGCCAGCTTCGGGCACTTCCAGTCGCCGCTGCTGGAGATGATCGCGGTGGTGTTCATGATGCTTTCGGGCATCAGCCTGCTGATGTACTTCATGGTCTGGCGCTCGCGCTCGGTGAAGCCGCTGCTGCGCAACCCCGAGGTGCTGGCGTTCTACCTGGTGGTGGCCGCCGCCACGGTGCTGATCGCCGGCTACCTGCTGTGGCACGACGCCTACGACGAACCCTGGCAGGCGGTGCGCCACACCGTGTTCCACGTCGTCAGCGTGGCCACCACCACGGGTTACGCGAGCACCGACTACGCCGCCTGGCCGCTGTTCGCGCCGCTGCTGATGATCCTGCTGGGCTGCTTCGCCACCTGCGCCGGCAGCACCGGCGGCGGCATCAAGATGATCCGCATGCTGCTGCTGCTGAAGCAGGCGCGGCGCGAGCTCGTGCGCATCGTCCACCCCAACGTCGTCAACCCGGTGACGCTGGGCGCCAGCGCCGTCAGCGACCGCGTGATGCAGGCCGTGATCGCGTACATGATGATCTACGGCGCCTCGCTGGTGGGCCTGACCATGCTGCTGCTGTTCAGCGGCCTGGACGTCGTCACCGCGTTCACCGCCGTCATCGCCTGCGTCAACAACATCGGCCCCGGGCTGGGCGACGTCGGGCCGGCGGTCAACTACGGGGTGCTCAGCGACTTCCAGACCTGGGTGTGCACCTTCGCGATGCTGCTCGGGCGGCTGGAGCTGCTGAGCGTGCTGGTGCTGTTCACGCCGCAGTTCTGGCGGCGCTGAGCGTGCCCCGGCCCGCCGTCCGCCGCCCGGCGCGCGGCCGCTACAGCAGCGGCTTCAGGTACAGCCGGTCGGCGTAGGTGGCCAGCCACTGCGGCCGGAAGGCCACGAAGATGGCGGCCAGCATGCCGGTGATGAAGGCGTCGCCGAAGGCGGCGAGCAGCCGCGCGAGCATCACGTCGGCCAGGGACAGCGTGGCCGGCACGCCGAACAGCCAGGCCGCCAGCGCCCCGCTGCCCGCCAGCGCGATGGCGGTGGCGAAGAACCCGCGGCCGAGGATGTAGACGAACAGGTGGCGCGGCAGCGCGTGCCGCACCAGCGCCCCGAGGGCCAGCGCCAGCGTGGCCGGCATCAGGCCCAGCCAGACGACGCGGTGCAGCACGCCGGCGGCGTCCAGGCCCGTCGCCAGCAGCATCGCGGCGGCCACCGGCGGCAGGGCCAGCACGGTGAGCGGCCAGCCCAGCATCAGCAGCAGCAGGCACGCGCCCGACAGCGGCTGCAGCAGGGGCGATGCGGTGGTGGCGTCCAGCGACCACAGCAGCGGCAGCAGCGCCCACAGCGCCAGCGCCGGCCAGGGCGGCGCGCCGCGCAGCGCGCGCCAGGGCCGCAGCGCCGCGGCGGTGGCCAGGGCCGGCACGGCCAGCAACAGGTTCAGGGTGGACTCGATCATCGGGGCCGGCGCGGGCTTGCACAATGCGCCGGCTAGGCTAACCAATTCCCGAGGAGACACCATGACGTCGCGCAACCCCGTCCGCCGCCGATTCCTGGCCCTGGCCGCCACCGCCGCAGTGGCGCTGACGGCCGCCGCCCCCGTCCACGCGCAGGCGCCGTGGCCGACGCAGCCGGTGAAGATCCTCGTCGGCTTCCCCGGCGGCAGCACGCCCGACATCTCGGCGCGCGCGCTGGCCGACGCCCTGGCCAAGGCCTGGGGCCAGCCGGTGGTGGTGGAGAACCGCCCGGGCGCTGGCGGCAACCTGGCGGCCGACGCCGTGGCCAAGGCCACCGACGGGCACACGCTGGGCGTGGTCATCAACGGCAATCTCACCACCGCCAAGCAGCTGAACCCCCGGCTGCCCTACGACCCCGCGAAGGACTTCGCCGTCGTCTCGCTGCTGGCCACCGCGCCGCTGGTGCTGGTGACGCCGGCCGAGCAGCCGCAGGGCGCCGCCTGGCTGGCCGCGGCGCGCGCCGCGGGCGACCAGTGGAGCTACGGCTCGGGGGGCATCGGGTCGGGGGGACCCCGGGGCGGCGAGCTCGTCAACGGCGCCATCGGTGCCGGCGCCGTGCACGTGCCCTACAACGGCAACCCGGCGGTGCTGACGGCGCTGCTGGGCGGGCAGATCCAGATGGCGCTGGTGCCGCCGGGACTGGCGCTGCCGCAGGTCAAGGCCGGCAAGCTGCACGCCATCGGCGTGACGGGCCCGAAGAGCGAACTCGCCCCCGGCGTGCCGGCCCTGGCCGACCTGGGCGTGCGGATGCAGCCGCTGGAGGTGTGGAACGCGCTCGTGGCCCCGGCCGGGCTGCCGCGCCCCGCGCTGGAGCGGCTGGTGCGCGACGTGCCCGCCGTGATGAAGGAGGCCGAGACGCGCCAGCGCTTCGTCGCCGGCGGCTGGGAGCCCGTGGGCAGCGACGCCGCCGCGGCCGCCGCGCGCGTGCAGGCCGAGGCGCGCACGCTCGGCGAGATCATCACCCGCCGCGGCATCAAGCTGGAGTGAGCGCGATGGCCACGTCCACTCCCGCCCCCGTCGACTTCTGGTTCGACTTCTCGTCGCCGTACTCCTACGTCGCCTCCGAGTGGATCGACGCGCTGGCGGCGCGCCACGGCCGCACCGTGCGCCGCCACGCCATCCTGCTGGGCGCCACCTTCCAGGCCGCCGAGCTGAAGTCGCCGGTGTCGTACCCGCTCAAGCGCGAGTACTCGCTGCACGACTTCGCGCGCTCGGCGCGCTTCCACGGCGTGCCGTACGTGCCGCCGCCGGTGTTCCCCATCCCGACGCAGAACGCCGCGCGCGTGTTCTGGTGGCTGGCGGCCACGCAGGGCGGCAGCGAGACCGGATCGGCCGCGGCGCGCTGGTCGCAGGCGGGCCTGCGCGCCGTGTTCACGCAGGGCGTGGCGCTGCACGAGCCGGCCGCGCTGAAGGCCTTCGCCGCCGGGCAGGGCCTGGACGCCGGCGCCGCCGAGGCTGCCTGGAACGACCCGGTCTGGAAGGCGCGGCTGAAGCAGGCCAACGACGAGGCCGTGGCCGCCGCCGTGTTCGGCGCGCCCTTCTTCCGCATCGACGGCGAGCCGTTCTGGGGCAACGACCGGCTGCCGCAGATGGAGCGCTGGCTGGCCGAGGGCGGGTTCTGAGCAAGCGCCTCCGCCGCGGGCGCGCTGTGTACCATTCGGCCACTTTACGTTGACGTAAACGTCAAGTCGCCACGAAGACCCCGCCGCGCCCGTCCGGGGCGCCGGCCCGAGGAGACACGATGCCGGTGCTGACCAGCCAGCTCAACCCCCGCTCCGACAGCTTCAAGGCCAGCGCCGAGTGGAGGCGCGGCCTCGTCGACGACCTCACCCGCCAGCTCGCGCGCGTCGCGCTCGGCGGCGGCGAGGCCGCGCGCGCCAAGCACGTGGCGCGCGGCAAGCTGCTGCCGCGCGACCGCGTCGAGGGCCTGCTCGACCCCGACACGCCCTTCCTCGAACTCGCACCGCTGGCCGCGCACGGCCTGTACGACGGCGCCGCCCCGGGCGCAGGCGTGATCGCCGGCATCGGCCGCGTCAACGG
>JBKDQY010000040.1:0-9887 GCA_046341655.1 Betaproteobacteria bacterium
CTCTCGAAGCAGCCACACGACTAGATTGGACTTCGACGCCTCGCAGAGCGTCCGCTCACAGCCTGTGAAGACATGAATCGCGCCCGCGCCGGGGTGGCCAAGGGCCCTTGGGTACCCCGGCCCTTCGGGTTGACCCCCGCAGGACGCCCGCTCGGCGTTGCAAATGCTCGACGGGTCGACGGACCCGTCTGCGCTTTGCGCCTTGATTGAGCGTCCCGTGGCGGTCAACGCGGGCGTGATTCATATCTCCACAGGCTCTCAGTGCTCGTCCGCGGCGGCGATGGCCTGCAGGCTGCTGCGCGACTCGCGCCGGGTGCCCGCCTGCAGCAGCTCGCGCCCCGTGAGCCAGGTGCCGAACACGCCGGCCACGGCGATGACCACGATGCCCAGCGCCGCCCACGCGTCGGGCCACTGCGAGAAGACCAGCCAGCCGCCGAGCGCGCCGAACACGATCTGCAGGTACAGGTAGGGCGTGAGCCGCGCCACGTTGGCGCGCTGGTAGGCCATGATGAGCAGCAGGTGACCCGTCGCGCCCAGCAGGCCCATCAGCCCCAGCAGGGCCCAGGTGGCCGGCGGCAGTTCGCGCCAGAAGAAGGGCAGCGCCGCGCTGGTGAGCACCAGGCCGGTGAGGCCCGAGTACAGGTGGATGGTGCCGGGCGAGTCGTGCCGAGTCATCACCCGCGTCAGCAGCTGGAAGCCGGCGCCGATGGCCACCAGCAGCAGCGGCAGCAGCGTCGCCCACTCGAAGAGCTCGCGCCCGGGCCGGATGACGAGCAGCGTGCCCGCGCAGCCCGCGCCCACGCACAGCCAGCGCAGGCCCGAGACGGGCTCGTGCAGCTGCCAGGCGGCAAGCACGGTCAGCACCAGCGGCAGCAGCATCACCACCGCCGAGAACTCGGCCACCGGCATGACGGCCAGGCTCAGGTAGGCCAGGCCGTTGGTGGTGACCAGCATCAGCCCGCGCAGCACCTGCCGGCCCGGGTGCGCGGTGCGCAGCAGGTGGCGTCCGAGCCCGGGCCCGAACACCGCCGCCGTGGCCACCGTCTGCACCAGGCAGCGCACCCACAGCGCCATCACCAGCGGCACCGTGGCGGTGGCCAGCTTGGACGCCGTGTCCAGCGCGCCGAAGCAGGCCACGGCCAGCACGATGCAGGCGATGCCGCCCAGGCGGTAGGGGCGGGCGTCGGGGGGCTGCGGCATGGCGGTCGCGCACTGTAGCCGGGCGGCCGATCCCTACAATCCCGGCCACCCCAACCCGGCTGCCTGCCATGCGCATCGACCCGAGCATCTTCAAGGCCTACGACATCCGCGGCATCGTCGGCAGGAACGTCGACGAGGCCTTCGCCGAGCACCTGGGCCGCGCCTTCGGCAGCGAGGCGCGCGCCGCCGGCGAGCGTGCCGTGGCCGTGGGCCGCGACGGCCGGCTGTCGGGCCCCGGCCTGGCCGCGGCGCTGGTGCGCGGGCTGCAGAGCACGGGCCTGGACGTCGTCGACCTCGGGCCCGTGACGACGCCGATGCTGTACTACGTGGCCGCCACGCGCGGCCGCCACGGCTGCACGAGCGGCATCCAGGTCACCGGCAGCCACAACCCCAAGGACTACAACGGCTTCAAGATGGTGATGGCCGGCCGCGCCATCTACGGCGAGGACATCCAGAAGCTGAAGCGCCGCATCGAGGCCGAGGACTACACGGTCGCCAGGGGCCGCAGCGCCCGCATGGACATCGGCGCCGAGTACGCCGCGCGCATCACCGGCGACTGCCGGCTGGCGCGGCCCATGAAGGTGGTGGTCGACAGCGGCAACGGCATCCCCGGCGCCAGCGCGCCCGGCATCCTGCGCGCGCTGGGCTGCGAGGTGATCGACCTGTACAGCAAGGTCGACGGCGACTTCCCGAACCACCACCCCGACCCCAGCAAGCCCGAGAACCTCGAGATGCTGAAGGCCGTGGTGCACGCCACCGGCGCCGAGATCGGCCTGGCCTTCGACGGCGACGGCGACCGCCTGGGCGTGGTCACCGCCGGCGGCAACATCATCTACCCCGACCGCCAGATCATGCTGTTCGCGCGCGACATCCTGGCGCGGCACCCGGGCGCGCAGATCATCTACGACGTCAAGTGCAGCCAGCGCCTGCCGGCGGCCATCCGCGAGGCCGGCGGCCGGCCGCTGCTGTGGAAGACCGGCCACTCGCTGATCAAGGCCAAGCTCAAGGAGACCGGCGCGCCCTTCGCCGGCGAGATGAGCGGCCACCTGTTCTTCGGCGAGCGCTGGTACGGCTTCGACGACGCCATGTACACGGCGGCGCGGCTGCTGGAGATCCTGTCGCGCCACGACGACCCCAGCGCCTTCCTCGACGCGCTGCCCAGCAGCCACTCCACGCCCGAGCTCAACGTGGCCTGCGCCGAGGGCGAGCACCACGCCGTGGTGGCCGAGTTGCTGGCGCGCGTGGCCGACGGGCGGCTGGCCTTCGAGGGCGGCGAGGTCGGCACCATCGACGGCCTGCGCGTGGACTTCGCCGACGGCTTCGGCCTCATCCGCGGCAGCAACACCACGCCGGTGCTGGTGCTGCGCTTCGAGGGCCACACGCCCGAGGCGCTGCAGCGCATCCGGGAGCAGTTCATGCAGGTCCTGCGCAGCGTGAAGCCCGACGCCGTGGTAGGCGCTTCGGCGCACTGAACGCGGCCGCATGAAGGAGGCGCTGGCGCGCACGCTGTACGCGCTGGCGCTGCGGCTGGCCACGCCGGCGTACCTGATGCGCCTTTGGTGGCGTGGCCGGCGCGAGCCGGGCTACCGCGAGCACCTCGCCGAGCGCCTGGGCTTCGGCCCGGCCGAGGCGCCGGGCCGCGTGTGGATCCACGCCGTCTCGCTGGGCGAGACCAAGGCCGCGGAGCCGCTGATCGCCGCGCTCCGCGCGCGCGATCCGGCCCTGCGGCTGCTGCTCACGCATGGCACCGCCACCGGCCGCGCCGCCGCCCGCGCGCTGCTGCGCGAGGGCGACCTCGCCTGCTGGCAGCCCTGGGACACCCCGGGCGCGGTGCGCCGCTTCCTTGCCCGCCACCGGCCGGTGGTGGGCGTGGTGATGGAGACCGAGGTCTGGCCCGTGCTGCTGCACGAGGCCGCCCGCGCCGGCCTGCCGCTGCTGCTGGCCAACGCCCGCCTGAGCGAGCGCAGCGCGCGTCGCGGCCGGCGCTTCGCGGCGCTGCTGCACCCGGCCCTGGCCCGCTTCGACAGCGTGCTGGCGCAGACCGAGGCCGACGCCGTGCGGCTGCGCGCCAGCGGCGCGCGCGCCGTGCGGGTGGCGGGCAACCTCAAGTTCGAGATCGCGGTCGACGCCGAGCGGCTCGCGCGCGGCGCGGCGTGGAAGGCGGCGCTCGGCCGCCCGGTGGTGCTGGCGGCCGTCACGCGCGAAGGCGAGGAGGCCGCGCTGCTGGCGGCCTGGCGCGCGGCGCCGCGCGGCGACGCGCTGCTCGTCGTCGTGCCGCGCCACCCGCAGCGCTTCGACGAGGTCGCGGCCCTGGTGGCCGACGCCGGCTTCACGCGGGCCCGCCGCAGCGGCTTTGCCGGCGATGCACCCGCTGGCGACGCGCTGCGGGCCGAGGTCTGGCTCGGCGACAGCCTGGGCGAGATGCCGGCCTGGTACGCGCTGGCCGACGTGGCGCTGCTCGGCGGCAGCTTCGCGCCTCTGGGTGGCCAGAACCTCATCGAGGCCGCGGCCTGCGGCTGCCCGCTGCTGATGGGTCCGCACACCTTCAACTTCGCGCAGGCGGCCGAACTGGCGATCGAGGCCGGCGCCGCACGGCGGGTGGACGACGTCGGAGCGGCCGTGTCGCAGGCGCTGCGCCTGCTGCACGGCGGCCCCGCGCGGCAGGCCATGGCTGACGCCGGCCGCGCCTTCACGGCGGCCCACCGCGGCGCCGCGGCGCGCATGGCGGAGGCCGTGCTGGCGGCGCGGGTTGTCAGGTCTTGAGCAGCGGCAGCATCGCCAGCCGGCCCGAACCCGGCATCACCTCGGCGTCGAGCGCGGCGCGCGGCACGCGCAGGTGCTCGGCCAGCACGGTGCGGAACACGGCGCGCAGGTCGGTGGTGACGCGCAGGTCTCGGCCCTCGAAGCGCTGCGCGCGGGCCAGGCCCGGCCAGTCGGCCAGCACGCGGCCGCCGCGCACCGCGCCGCCCAGCACGAAGGCGGCGCCGCCGGTGCCGTGGTCGGTGCCCAGCGTGCCGTTGACGGCGACCTCGCGGCCGAACTCCGTGGCCACGACGACCACCGTGCGGCCCCAGGTGCCGCCGGCCTGCAGGCCGCTGCGCAGCGCCTCCAGCGCGGCGTCGAGCGTGCGCAGGTTGTTGCTGGTGGCGCCATTGGTCGTGCCCTGGTTGGCGTGGGAATCCCAGCCCGGCATGTCCAGAACGGCCACCGTGGCGCCGCGCTGCAGGAACTCGGCCGCGCGGGCGGCCAGGCCGACGACGGGCCGCCGGGCGGGGCCGGGTCCTGCCGCCATGCTCGCGGGCATGGGCGCGGTCATGGCACCGGCCATGGCGGGGTCCTCGCGCAGGCCCCGCGCACGGGCCAGCGCGGTGGCCAGGGCGGGGTCCGCCTGCCACAGCGTGGCCAGGCGGTTGACGAGGTCGGTGTCGGGCTCGGGCAGGGTCGAGGGCGCCCAGGTGTCCACGCCCGCGGCGCCGCGCAGCACCAGCGGCACCGCGGTGTCCAGCGCCACCGCGCGCCCGCCGGCCATGTGCGGCAGCGCGCGCGCCAGCCAGCCGCTGGCCAGCTCGTGCGGCCGCGTGCCGCCGTGCTCGAGAACGTTCTGGGCGTCGAAGTGGCTGCGCTCGCGATAGGGCAGACCCGTGGCGTGCACCACCAGGAGCTCGCCGCGGCCGTGCAGCGCGTGCAGCTGCGGCAACAGCGGGTGCAGCGCGAAGGGGCCGTCCAGCGGCCGCGGGGGCGCTTCGAAGGCGTCGAAGTTCGCCAGCGGGCCGCGGGCCTCGGCGAAGGCCGGGTCGCCGGGCACGGGCACGGCGCTCAGGCCGTCCAGGCCGCCGCGCAGCAGCACCAGCACGAAGCGCGGCGCAGCGGCATGCTGGGCGCGCACCGGCGCCACGGCCAGCGAGGCGGTGGCCAGCAGCAGCTGGCGGCGATTGAAGCGGTGCATCGTCGGTCCCCGGTTCAGCGGCGCTGGAATTCGGGCGCCAGCAGCAGCAGCGCCACGGCCTGCGCGCCGTCGGCCGCGCGCTCGATCTGCTGGCGCGTGGCTGCAGTCAGCCGCGGGCCCAGGCTGGCCTCGGCCACGGCGCGTGCGTCGACGCGGCGCCCCACGCGGGCGCCCACGCGCGTGGCCCACTCGACGCGCTTCCACACCGCGTCGGGCCCCAGCCACTCGTCGGCGCGGTCGGGCCAGCCGGCTGGGGAGGGCGCGGCCTGCACGCGCTGGCCCAGCGTGCCGGTGCCGCCGTCGGCCGGGCGCTGGAACGCGCCCTCGCCGAGCTGCAGCACACGTGCCGAGGCGACGACGAATTCCTCCGGCGTCTTCAGCTTGGCGGCCTGCGGCGCCCAGGCCTCGGGTGCCAGCACCAGCGCTCGCGTGACGACGGCCAGGTCGCCGTCGCTGGCCTGCCAGGCCTGCACCAGACGGGCCACCAGGGCGGGCGGCGGATCGTCGGCCACGAAGTGCCGCGCGAGCTTGGTGCAGACGAAGCGCGCCGTCGACGGGTGGGCGGCCAGCTGCCGCAGCACCAGCGCCAGGCCCTCGGGGCCCTCGGGCACCGTGCGGCCGAGCACCTGCTTGGGGCCGGGCTCGTGCCAGGCGGGGTCGAAGCGCGTGGCCGGCACGGCATCGGCCAGGGCCACGCGCCAGCCGGTGAGCACGGCCGCGAAGGCCGTGACGTCGGCCTGCGTGTAGCCGCCGTCCACGCCGAGCGTGTGAAGCTCGAGGATCTCGCGCGCGAGGTTCTCGTTCAGGCCGCTCACGCGCGGCGTACCGCCCCCGCGCTCCGCGCGCCGGGCCAGCCGCTGCACCAGGGGCGACGAGGGCCCGGCCGACTGGTCGTTGTCCAGATAGCGCAGCAGGCCCGGGTGCGTGACGGCGGCCGTCAGCAGCGTCTCGAAGCGCCCGCCGATGTGCGGGCGGATGGCCTCGCGCTCGAAGGCGCCGACCATGCCACGCGTGCTCGCCTTGGCCATGCTGATGGTGAAGTGGTTGGCCCAGAACAGCGCCAGCCGCTCGGTGAAGGGCCGCGGCGTGGTGGCCGCGGTGAGCAGGCGTGCCCGCACGTCGGACTCGACGATGTCGCGGAAGGTCTCCACGAACACCTGCTCGCTGTTGCGGCCGTCGGCCATCGTGCCTTCGGCCATGCCCGGCGGTGGCGCCTGGCGGGCGGCGCGCGTCTGGCGCAGGAAGGTGGCGAAGCGGCGCGCCGCCTCGGCGCTGTCGACGAGGCCGCGGCCGCGCTGCGTGTCGGCCGGGCCGATCTGTGCCAGCAGCCAGCCGCGGGCGTCGGTGCCCAGCGGCGCCAGTGCTGGCTCGCCGAGGCCGAAACGGTGCGCGGCCAGGGCCGCGGCGAGGGCAGGGTCGGGGGTGTCGTTCATGCGGGCCGGATGCTGCGCGAAAGCCGCAGTGTGCCCAAGCCCGCTTGTCGGCGCGTGATCGCCGCGTGAAGAAATGTCAGGGCGCCAGCAGCTTCGAGATCTGCTCGACGTCGGCCGCGACGAGCCGGCCGCTGGCCTGGCGCAGCCGCAGCGAGGCCAGCAGGACGTCGTAGCGGGCCTTGGCGAGGTCGCGCTGCGTCGTCACGAGCTGGCTCTGGGCGTTGAGCACGTCGAGGTTCACGCGCACCCCGACGCGGTAGCCCAGCTGCGTGGACTCCAGCGCCAGCTTGCTCGAGGCCTCGGCGGCTTCCAGCGCCTTCACCTGAGCCAGCACCGACTGCAGCCCGAAGAAGGCCTGCCGCGTGCCCAGCGCGACACCGCGGCGCGCCACGTCGAGCAGGTTGCGCGACTGCTCCTCGAGCGCCAGGGTCTCCTTGATGCGGTTCTGCGTCGCGCCGCCCGTGAACAGCGGCCAGTTCAACTGCACGCCGACACTGGCCGCGGTGGTGGTGCCGCTGCTGCGGTTGAGCGAGTCGAGGCCGCCGCGCGGGTTGGTGCCGGTGACGGAGGCCACGGCGTCGAGCGTGGGCTTCTCGGCGGCGCGGGCCTTCTCGGTCTCGAGCGTGGCCACGTCAAGGCCCAGGCGCGCTCGGCGCACCGCCGGATGGCCCTGGTCGGCCGCGCTCACCCACTGCTCGGGGTCGGCCGGCTGCGGGCCGGGCAGTTCCACCGGCACCACCAGCGGCCTGGGCTGCACGCCGCTCTGGCCCACCAGCTGGTCGAGCGCGACGCGCCGGGTGCGCAGGTCGTTGTCGGCGGCGATCTCGGCCGCCACGACCAGGTCGAAGCGCGCCTGCGCCTCGCGCGTGTCGGTGATGGTGGCGGTGCCGACCTCGAAGTTGCGCCGTGCCGAGGCCAGCTGCTCGGTGATGAAGGCCTTGTTGGCGCGCACGGCGGCGAGCGCGTTCTCGGCCGTGAGCACGTCGAAGTAGGCCTGCGAGACGCGGATGATCAGGTCCTGCTCGGCGGTGTCGAGGTCGGCCTTGGCCAGATCGAGGGCCTTGCGCGCCTGCGCCATCGTGGCGTCGTTGCTGCGGTTGAACAGCGGGTAGCGGCCACTCACGCCGGCCTGCAGCGTGCTGGCCTGCAGCGTGCCGCTGGTGCGGCTGCTGTCCGTGGCCGAGGTGCCGGCGCTGGCCGTCAGCGCCGCCGACGGGCGGCCGAGGGCCTCGGCCTGCGCGGCGCGGAACTCGGCGCTCTGCGCCGCGGCCTGCGCGGCCCGGAAGGTGGCGTCGTAGCCGCGCGCGGCCGCCACCAGCGCCTGCAGGCTCTGCGCGGCCGCCACCCCGGGCCAGGCGGCAAACAGGGCAAGGGCGAGCGTGGCCAGGGCCTGGCGCGGGGGCGTGGTGGTGCGGGACATTCGGCGTTCCTGTGGGAATCGGGGATCGCGCCAGGGCGCGGGGATGCGGTCGGTCAGTAGCGCGGCACCTGCGGGTCGACCAGGGCCGACCAGGCGTCGATGCCGCCGGCGAGGTTATAGGCGTGATCGTGGCCCTGGCGCTGCAGGAATGCGACGACCTGCGCGCTGCGCGCGCCGTGGTGGCACAGGCAGACGACGGGCTGCGACGGGTCGAGCTCCGACAGACGCGACGGGATCTCGTGCATGGGCACGTGGCGCTGCGCCAGGCCGGGCAGTTCGATGCGGGCCAGGGCCACCTCCCAGGGTTCGCGCACGTCGAGCAGCAGCGCACCCGGCGTGCCGGCGGCGAAGTCCTTCAGTTGGCCGACGTGCAGCTGGCGCATTCGGGTGCCCTGCCGTCAGAAGCTGAAGCGCGCCGGCTCGGCAAAGCCTTCGAGCCGCGGCGCCACCGTGTCGAAGAGGTCGGTCTGCGCCCAGGCGGCCTCTGCGGTGCGCGTGATCAGGCGGGCGCGCATCACCGGCTCCTGGCCGACGATGGCCACCAGGCGCCCGCCGGGCTTGAGCTGCTGCAGAAGCGCGGGCGGCACCTCGGCCACCGAGCCCGACAGCACGATGGCGTCGAAGGGCGCCTCGGCCGGCAGGCCGCGCGCGCCCTCGGCGGCACTGCAGTCGACCACGCGCACGTGGCCCAGGCCGGCGCGGGCGAGGTTCTCGCGCGCCTGGCGGGCGAGTTCGGGCCGGCACTCCAGCGTCGTGACCTTCTGCGCGCGGTGCGCCAGCAGCGCGGCCATGAAGCCGCTTCCGGTGCCGATCTCGAGCACCGATTCGTGACGCTGCAGCTGCAGCGCCTGCAGCAGCCGGGCCTCGACCTTGGGCTCGAGCATGGCCGGGCCGTGCGGCTGGCCGGGCAGCAGCGGCACCTGCGTGTCGACGAAGGCCAGCGCCCGGTGGGCGGCGGGCACGAAGTCCTCGCGGCGCACGCTGGCCAGCAGTTCGAGCACGTGGGCGTCGAGCACGTCCCAGGGCCGGATCTGCTGCTCGATCATGTTGAAGCGGGCGAGTTCGGTCTTCATCGGGGGTACGGCCTACGGTATCTGTCCAGTGAGCCCGCGGATTCTAGGCGCGGGCCTTGACGGAGGCCTTGCGCGGCGGCGGGGGGTCGGGCCGCACCTGCAGGCCCCGCAGCACGAGTTCGAGCTGCGTCCTGAGCAGGCGCTCCGGGTCCATGCCGGCCGAGCCGTGCACGGGGCAGCAGCCGACGGAGTGGCGGTGCACCGCCATGAAGATCAGCGGCGCGATCAGCGCCAGCGAGACCTCGTGGATGGGCAGCGGCCGGAACTCGCCGCTGGCCACCCCGCGCGCGACGCAAGCCCCGAACAGGCGCTCGGCGGGCACCATCACCTCGTCGGCGTAGAACTGCGCCAGCTCGGGGAAGTTGCGCACCTCGGCGAGGATGACCTTGTGGATGCCGGCGGCCGGCGTGTTGCCGAAGCGCTCCCACCAGGTCTGGACCAGCAGTCCCAAGAGCTCCGAGCTGCTGCCCTCGAAGCAGGCCGCGAGCTGCTCGCCCTCCGCGATGAGGCTGGTGAGGTTGTGCCGCACCACGGCCTTGAACAGCTCTTCCTTGCTCGGGTAGTACAGGAACAGCGTGCCCTTGGAGACGCCGGCTAGGCGCGCCACCTCCTCGGTGCGGGTGGCGGCGAAGCCCTTCTCGACGAACAGCGTCAGCGCGGCGGCCAGCAGTTCCTGCGGGCGCGCATCCTTGCGGCGCTGGCGCACGGCGCCGTCGGCCGCGCCGACGGCTTCGGCCAGCGCCGGCGCAGCGGATGTGGGCTCGTCGTGCATGGATTTACTGACTGACTGGTCAGTAATGGTAGGGCCGGGCACC
>JBKDQY010000041.1:0-4927 GCA_046341655.1 Betaproteobacteria bacterium
GCATGGCGCAGCAGATGATCGGCATCCTGACCGAACAGAATGTGCAGCGCTCGCTGCGCGAGCTGACATCGCGTGACGTGCTCGTCACCCCTGATCTGGGCAACGCGGACTTCCTGTCCTTCGACCGCACCGGCCCGAACATCGAGGCCGGCGCCGCGGCGGCACGCGCCCAGTCGCACCGGCTCCAGCAGTGGTCGGTGACCGCCGAGGCCTGGGCCGAGCACCAGCGCCGCCGGACGGAGCTTCACGCGACGCTTGCCAGCAGCCCGCCCACCGCGGCAGCCGTGCGCGTGCAGGCCCTTGACCGAACCGGCAGGTCGCTGCCGGCACCGATCGACCCGCGCCTGGCCGCTGGTCAGCCAGTCACGCCGGGCGCGCTCAGCGACGCGGCCGACCACGTGACGCGAGAGCTCGGTGCTGAGCGTGTCGAGGCCGTGCTGGTGGGCGAGGGGGCGTCGCGCGAGGTGATCCTGCTGCCGATCTCGTCGGCGCTGAGCAGCGGGCGACTGCGGCTCGGCATCGACATGTCCACCGACTTTTCACGCAGCAGCGAATTCACGTTGTCGGGCCTGTACGCGCTGGGCGGACGCCATTCCGCCGGTGGCGAGTGGCGCACGCTGCTGCGGGCCGGGGCCGCGAACGAGGTGCAGACCGAGTGGTACCGGCCGCTGGCCGCGGGCTCGCACTGGTTCGTCACGGCTCGCACCGGCTACCGGGGAGATGACGTCACGCTTTACGACGAAGCGCTTCGGGCGGCGGTCGTGGTCCGCTCGGCCAGCGCATTCGCATCCTTGGCGCTTGGACGCCAGCTGTTGGACAGCGGTCAAGTTCAGCTGGGCGTCAAGCACCGTCGGCTGCGACTTCGAATCGCGATCCCAGACCTCGGGGAAGTCTCACCCATCCGCGACTACTCCTGGTTCGGCAACTTCAGCCTCGACACACTGGATTCGCTCGGCTTCCCGACCCGGGGCCACCTGATTTCGGTTGCCGGCGAGCGCTACGGCCCCGGCCAGCTCGACCTGCGCGTCGAAGGCCTTTTTGCAGTCAGTCGCGGCCCCTGGGCCGGCCACGTCTACGCGGTGAGCCAGCGTTCCTCGCTCAGCTTCACAGTGCCGCTGGCATTGGGCGGGTTTCTGAGGATGTCGGGGGCGCCGCCGGATTCCCTGGTCGGCAAGGAGGTCACCTTCGGCCGGGCGGTCCTGGCGAGGCAGGTTGCGACTCTGCCCGCCGCGTTGGGTGGGGCGGTCCGTGTCGGCGTGTCGCTGGAGGCCGGGAGAGTCAGCCCGACCGAAGGCGCATCGCTCAGCCCGCTGCGCAGGGCGGGCTCCGTCTTCACCGTGCTCGAAACCCGATTCGGGCCCGTGTACGTGGGCTTCGGCCACACCCGGCAGGTGGGCAGTTCGGCCTATCTCTTCCTGGGCTCGGTGCTGCTACCCGCCGGCATCGTGCGCTGAAGGGTGCGCCGACGCATCGCCGTGAAGGCGCTGAGCTCGAACGAGCGCAGGCCGACGATCAGCGTGTAGCCGTCGCAGGCCGCAGCGGGATCGCGCTGGTCGTCCTGCTGCCGCTGCACGAAGGCGCCAGCCAGCTGGCCGACCCGCTGAGCGAGCTCTGACGCGCCGGCCACCGACAGCTGCCCGTGCACGGTGACCAGCGCCTCGCCGCGGCCGTCGAAGCCGGCGTCGAAGAATTCGTCCACCACGTGGCGGCGCAGGAAGGCCATCACCGGCCCCTCGCGGCGCCAGTGGAACGACCGGCCCACGGCCAACCGGTAGCGGTTGCCCGCCCGCAACTCGATCAGTCCGAGCCGGTCGAGCCGCGCCAGCGCGGCCACCGCCTGGGCCGGCGTCAGCTCGTAGGCGCCCAGCATCTGCTCCACGCTCCACTGCGACAGGCAGCAGATCGCCACCAGCAGCAGCCGAGAGTCGGCCACCAGCGCGCGCTCCTGCTCGAGCGTCAGGCGGGCAAGCTCGGGCGCGGACCGGGCGGCGCGCGCCAGCAGCTCCTCGAACGGGGTGCCGACGGCGTCACTGACCTGCGCCAGCCGCGACAGCGGCATGTCCTGCTCGCCGAACATGCGCTTGACGCTCGACTCGCTCATCCCGATGCGCAGCGCCAGCTCGCGATACGTCAGGCCCTTGGCCTTCATGTCGGCGCGCAGCACCTCGAACAGCCTGGCGGCCGAGCTCATCGCAGTCGTCTCCCTCGATTCCCTGGGGTGCCGATGATGCCAAAGCGCCCCCGCCTGACCAGGCAAGGGCCGGCAGGCCAGCCGGGCCGATCGCCGTCCTCGCTCTCAGTCCACCGCCGGCATCACCGTGCCCCGGCACTCGCCGAAGCCAATGGCGCGCCGGCCCTCGGCGGTGCAGCGGCCGCGCAGGATGACCGTGTCGCCGTCTTCCAGGAAGGTGCGCGTCTCGCCGTTGGCCAGTTGCAGCGGCACCTTGCCGCCCTGGCTCAGCTCCAGCAGCGAGCCGCCCTGCCCCGGCCCCGGGCCGCTAAGCGTGCCGGTGCCCAGCAGGTCGCCGGTCCGCAGGTTGCAGCCGTTGACCGTGTGGTGCGCGATCAGCTGCGACAGCGTCCAGTACGCGGCCTCGGCGGTGTCGCTGGCCATCAGCCGCTCGCCGGCCAAGCCGGCCTGGCGCATGCGCGCGGTCTGCAGCCAGGTCTCCAGGCCGATGCTCAGCGCGCCGCCGGCACGGTGCGCGGCGCTGTCCAGGTAGGGCAGCGGCTGCGGGTGATCCGCCGGCCGCGTGAAGGGCACGCGGAACGGCGCCAGCGCCTCCATCGTCACCACCCAGGGGCTCACGGTGCTGCCCCAGTTCTTGCTGAGGAAGGGCCCCAGCGGCTGGTACTCCCAGGGCTGGATGTCGCGCGCGCTCCAGTCGTTGAACAGCACCAGGCCGAACAGGTGGGCCTCGGCGTCGTCGATGCCGATGCGCTCGCCCAGTGCGTTGCCCGGCCCGACGAGGGCGCCGAGCTCGAGCTCGAAGTCGACGCGGCGGCTCTCGCGCAGCACGGGCGGCGTGGCGTCGGGTGCCTTGATCTGCCCCAGCGGCCGGCGCAGGCCCCGCCCGCTGACGACGATGCTGCTGCTGCGCCCGTGGTAGCCGATGGGCACCCACTGGTAGTTGGGCAGCAGCGGGTTGTCGGGCCGGAACAGACGGCCCACCGCGGTGGCGTGGTGGATGCTGGCGTAGAAGTCGGTGTAGTCGCCGATGGCGCAGGGCAGCGCGTACTCGACCTCGGCCATGGGCACGAGCGAGTCGTCCAGGAACGGGCCTCGCAGGCTGCCCTCGGCGAGCACGTCGCTGAGCGCGGCGCGCACCAGGCGCCAGGCGGGCCGGCCGGCGGCCATGAAGGCGGCCAGGTCGCCCTCGGCCAGCGGCTGCAGGTGCACGGCGGCCTCGGGCTCCCAGGGGCAGACCTCAAGCGCCACGCGCAGGTCGAGCACCTGGTCGCCGATGGCCACGCCCACGCGCCAGGGCTCGGGCTCGTCGCCGCGGCTGGCGCGGCGGCGAAAGCGGGCATACGGCAGGTTCTGGATCGGGAAGTCGGTGTCGGGCGCGTTGGCCGAGGCCACCCAGCTGCGGCGGGCCGGGTCGTGCGTGGCGTCGGTGGCGGTGACGAAGGCGGGCGCGGTGCTCATGCTCGGGGCTCGGGCTCGGATTCGGTCCGGGGGTCGAAGCGGTCGGCCAGCCCGGCCCAGCAGCTGGCGTAGCCCGCGTCCAGCCGCGCCGGCTGCATGGCCCAGGCCGTGGGCCGCAGGCGGTAGCGGCTCTCGAACATGAAGGCCAGCGTGTCGGCCAGCTTCACGGGCTGCAGCGCCGCACTGCTGGCACGCTCGAAGGCCTCGGCATCGGGGCCGTGCGGCACCATGGCGTTGTGCAGGCTGGCGCCGCCGGGCCTGAAGCCCTCGGGCTTGGCGTCGTACTGGCCCAGCACCAGACCCATGAACTCGCTCATCACGTTGCGGTGGAACCAGGGCGGGCGGAAGGTGTCCTCGGCCACCATCCAGCGCGGCGGGAAGATGACGAAGTCGCAGTTGGCCACGCCCGGCGTGTCCGACGGGCTGGTGAGCACCGTGAAGATGCTCGGGTCGGGGTGGTCGAAGCTGATCGAGCCGACGGTGTTGAAGTGCGCGGTGTCGTAGCGCAGCGGCACCAGGTTGCCGTGCCAGGCCACCACGTCGAAGGGGGTGGCGGGCTGCACGCAGCGCCAGCTGCGGCCGCCGAAGCGGCGGATCATCTCGTAGGAGCCGGGCTCGGCCTCGAAGGCCGCGGCGGGCGCGACGAAGTCGCGCGGGTTGGCCAGGCCGTTGCTGCCGATGGGGCCCAGCTCGGGCAGGCGGAACGGGGCGCCGTGGTTCTCGCACACGTAGGCGCGGCACTCCCCGTCGGGCAGCGCCACCTTGAAGGCCATGCCGCGCGGCACGAGCACGATCTGCCCCGGCGCCGCGTCCAGCAGGCCGAGCTCGGTGGTGACGACCAGCCGCCCCTGCTGCGGCACGATCAGCATCTCGCCGTCGGCGTTGACCAGCGCGCGCCGGCCCATGCTGCGGTTGGCGCGCACCACGTGCACGGCGATGCCGGCCTGCGCGTCGGGGTCGCCGTTGCGGCAGACGGTGACGAGGCCGTCGACGAAGTCCAGCGCCTCGGCCGCGGCCGGCATCTCGAAGGGGTGCCAGCGCAACGGGTCGGGCGGCGCGGGAGCATCGTCCCCGCCGGGGCCCGACAGCCACAGCGGCTGCGCGTAGGGTTGGTGCGCGCCCATCACCACGCTGGGCCGGCGGCGGTACAGCCAGCTGCGGCGGTTGTCGGCGCGCGGCGCGGTGAAGGCGCTGCCCGACAGCTGCTCGGCATACAGCCCGTGCGCCACGCGCTGCGGGCTGTTGCGGCCCCGGGGCAGCGTGCCGGGCACGGCTTCG
>JBKDQY010000042.1:0-29635 GCA_046341655.1 Betaproteobacteria bacterium
ACCACACCAACCTCAACCCGCTGAAGGGCATCAGCCGCGACGTACGGCGCGCCGAGCGCGTGGACATCGTGCGCGGCGAGCGCCGCCGCCGCCTGCACAAGGCCTTCCTGCGCTGGCACGACCCCGCCAACTGGCCGCTGCTGCGCGAGGCGCTCAAGGCCATGGGCCGGGCCGACCTCATCGGCAACGGCAGGCACCACCTGATCCCGAGCTTCCAGCCCGGTGGCGAAGCCGGCTACACGAGCGCGCGGCGCAAGAACAGCACGGCAGCGGGCGAGCGCACCTCGCCCGTCACGAAGGGCCGGTTGCTAACGCAGCACACGGGCCTGCCGCCGCGCGAGACCGGCGCCGCACCGCGCCCGCGGCGGACCAGGCCGCGGTGAGCCCGGCCATCCCCCTCATTTCCGGGGGGTGAGCGGCCTCAGGGAAGCTCCGCGCTGGCTGCGCGCCCGCCCCGGTGCTAGCGTCCAAGTCTGGGCCGCCTGCCGAGCGGCAACCCACCCATTGCCGGAGACACTGCATGTTCACCCGCCCGATCCTCCGCCTGGCCGCCATCGCGTCGGTGCTGCTGGCCGCTGCAGCGCCCGCCGCGGCCCAGTTCACCAGCCTCACGGTCTTCGGCGACAGCCTCACCGACAGCGGCAACAACGCGCTCATCATCGGTGCCAACGGCACCCAGGTGATCACCGGCAACACCTACATCCCCAGCCAGCCCTACGCCAGCGGCACCTACTCCAACGGGGCCACCTGGGTGAGCAGCTTCGCGGCCGGCATCGGCCTCGCGCCGTCGGCCCTGCCCAGCCTGGCCGGCGGCGGCAACTACGCCTTCGGTGGCGCCCGCACCACGATCGACGGCTCGCAGGCCGGCTTCCCGTTCAGCGCCACGACGCAGCTGGGCGGCTTCCTGACCAACGCACCGGCCACGCTGGCCGGCAGCGGCCTTTACGTCATCGCCATCGGCGGCAATGACGTGCGCGACACCGGCGAGGCGGTGGCGGCCAACCCGGCCAACGCCGCGAGCATCATCGGCACGGCTGCCGCGGCCTACGCTACCGGCGTGGGCAACATGGTCGATGCGCTGCAGGCGCGCGGCGCGGTGAGCATCGTCGTGTGGGGCGTGCCCGACGTGGGCCGCTCGCCGGCAGCACTGGCCGGCGGGCCGGCTGTGTCTGGTGGCGCGACGGCCATCTCGGGCGCCTTCAACAGCGCGCTGCAGGCGCGACTGGCCGGCGAGTCCTTCGGCGTGCAGTACTTCGACGTCGCCGGGCTCATCGGCGGCGTGCTCGCCTCGCCCGGCAGCTTCGGCTTCACCAACGTCACCGACGCCTGCGGCGCCATCCTCGGCTGCGATCCCTCGACCTACCTGTTCTGGGACGGCATCCACCCGACCTCGGCCGCCCAGTCCCTGGTGGCCGGCGCCATGCTCACGGCCGTGCCGGAGCCCGCCAGCGCCCTGCTGATGGCGCTGGGCGTGGCCGGCCTGGTGGCCGCGCGCCGCCGCCGCTGCTGAGCCGCAATCCCCGGGGCTTCTAGGCCCCGGCCTCTGCCAGTGCGGCCTCCAGGGCCGCGATCTCCTCGTCGCTTGTGTAGGCCTGCACCGACACGCGCACGAAGTGTCGCCCGGCGTGCTGCGTCACCGGCACCTCGATGCCGCGCGACTCGGCCAGCCAGCGGCGCAGCCCCTCGCCGTCGGCGGTGCGCACGGGCAGCGGCACCATCTGCGGCGCCAGAGCGGCGTCGGGGCCGATGGGCTCCAGCCCGTTGCGGGCGCACACCCGCGACTGCAGGGCGCGGCCGCGCGCCCGGGCGAGCGTGCAGTGCGCCGGCCAGTCGTGCGCGGCCAGGAAGTCCAGCGCCGCCGGCACCGCCAGGAAGGCCGCGATGTCGCGAGTGCCCTGCCACTGCAGGCGCCGCTCCAGCAGTGTCGTGCCCACGTAGGCGTCGAAGCCCGTGTGGCCGCCCCCGCCCGCCGCCAGCTCCTCGGCCAGCCAGCCCCAGCTCACCACGCCGCCGTCGAGGGCCGCCTGGCGCGAGGGCTGCACGTGCAGGAAGGCCGCGCCCTTGGGCGCGCACAGCCACTTGTGGGCGTTGCCGGTGTAGTAGTCGGCGCGCAGCGCGGCGAGGTCGAGGTCGAGCTGCCCCGGTGCGTGCGCACCGTCGATCAGCGTCGCGATGCCGGCCGCGCGCGCCCGGGCGCACAGCTCGGCCACCGGGAACACCAGCGCCGTGGTCGAGGTGACGTGGCTCGTGAAGATCAGCCGCGTCCGCGGCGTCGCCGCGGCCATCAGGCTGGCCACGAACGCGTCGGGCTCGAAGGGCAGCGGCAGGGTCACCCGCCGCAGCACCGCGCCGGCGCGCTCGCACATCACGCGCAGCGTGGCGTCGCAGGCCCCGTACTCGTGGTCAGTGGTCAGCACCTCGTCGCCCGGCGACAGTCGCAGCGAGCGAGCGACGATGTTCACCCCCGTGGTGGCGTTGGGCACGAAGGCCAGGTCGTCGGCGGACGCGCCCACGAAGGCCGCGAGCCGCTCGCGGGCTTCGCGAAGCAGCGCCGCCGATCGGCGGCCCAGGAAGGCCACGGGGTTGCGTTCGAGTTCGCGCTGCCAGTGCTGGTAGGCCTCGAACACGGGCGCCGGGCAGGCGCCGAAAGAGCCGTGGTTCAGGAAGACCAGGCCCGGCTCGAGCAGGAACAGCGTGCGCAGGGCGCTCGGGCTCGCAAGCGGCGGCATCGGCCTTCGACGCGTCGCGTTGGCGCGCCATGGTTGGAATCGTTCGCCGATTGTAGGAAGCGGCGACGCGGGCGCCGACGCCCGTTCAGCACAGCTCGCAGCGGTCGAGTTCGGCCTGCAGGCCCTCGTGCCAGTCCGCCGTCTCGTGCTCGGTGATGCCCAGCCAGCGCAGCGCCGGCGCGAGCGCACGCTCCGTCTCGCGGTCGGGTTCCAGGCCCTCGCGGACGATCATGGCGCGCTCGGCCAGCGCACCCATGGCCGCCAGAGTCAGGCCCTCGGGATCGACCCGGGCGTCGGGATTGCCCTGTCCGACCTCGTGATGCAGCCGGATCGCCACCATCACCGGTGGCGCCACGCCCCAGGCACGCGCCACCAGCGCGCCCACGACGGCATGGTCGGTGCGGTGGTTGGCGTTCTCGGTGGCGACGAGGCCGCGGTCCTTGCGCGCCGCGGCCTCGGCCAGCGTGCCGCCATAGCCCGGTATGCGCTGCAGCAGCACCGGCACGCCGACGTGGCAGAACAGGCCGAACAGCTGCGCCAGCTCGGGCGTGGTGCCGGGCAGCTGCCGGGCGATGAAGCCCATGGCCGCCGCGCGCTGTGCCGCCTGTTCCCAGAAGCGTTGCAGCAGGGGGTGCCGCGTAGGGATGGCCTGGCGCAGCATCACCTCGGTCAGGATGCGATCAGACTCGCGCAGGCCGATGCGGTTCAGGGCCTGGCCCACGGTCTGCACCGTCGGCGTGCCTGCGACTCGGTGGCGCGCGCTGTTGGCGTTGCGCAGCAGCGTGGCGGCCATGGCGGCGTCGCTGGCGACGATGCCCGAGAGGCGGGCCGGGTCGGGATCGAGGCCGTTCAAGGCTGCACGCAGCCGGACCAGCTGCTCGGGGCAGGGCGGGATCGTGATCCGGCTCAGCGGCCCGCTGCGGCGCGCGCGGTCGAGCTCGTCGCCGATGCGGCGGGCCAGCGGCGAGGCCGTCGCCTCGCTCCCGGGCGGGCTGGCCGGCGTGGCCACGGCCGGCGGGGGGAATGCGTTCGTTTCCGTCATGAAGTGGTGCCGGCCGTTGTGGGCTTCGGCTTCGTATCGGCCGCGGCACGCCGCTCTTGAGTCGCGCTGGCGAGCCCGGTGTTCGGCGGGTCACAATCGCCGCCATGGCATCCAGTCTGCTCGCGCTGCTCGACGACATCGCCACCGTGCTCGACGACGTCGCGGTGCTGTCCAAGGTCGCGGCCCGGAAGTCCGCCGGCGTGCTCGGCGACGACCTCGCCCTCAACGCCCAGCAGGTGGCCGGCGTGCGCGCCGACCGCGAACTGCCCGTGGTGTGGGCGGTGGCGCGCGGTTCCTTCGTCAACAAGCTCATCCTGGTGCCGGCGGCGCTGGCCATCGGCGCCTTCGTACCGGTGCTGGTGGCGCCGCTGCTGATGATCGGCGGCGCCTTCCTGTGCTACGAGGGCGTCGAGAAGCTGGCGCACAAGCTGCTGCCCGCCGCCCCAGGCGATGCCGCCCACCGCGCCGCGCTCGCCGCGGCGCTGACCGACCCCGCCGCCGACCTCGTGGCGCTGGAGCGCGACAAGATCAAGGGCGCGGTGCGCACCGACTTCATCCTGTCGGCCGAGATCATCGCCATCACGCTGGGCACGGTCTCGGGCCAGCCGCTGGGCACGCAGGCGGCGGTGCTCGCAGCGATCGCGGTGCTGATGACGGTGGGGGTCTACGGCCTCGTGGCCGGCATCGTGAAGCTCGACGACGCCGGCCTGTGGCTCAGCCGCCGCCCCGGCGCTGCCGCGCAGGCCGCGGGCCGCACCGTGCTGCGGGCGGCGCCCTGGCTGATGAAGGCCCTCAGCGTGGCCGGCACCGCCGCCATGTTCCTGGTCGGCGGCGGCATCCTGGTGCACGGCGTGCCGGCGCTGCACCACGCCATCGCCGGCGCCGTGGCCTCGTGGCCCGCCCTGGCGGCGGCCGTGGCCGGCACCCTGGCCGAGGCGCTGGTGGGCGTGGCGGTCGGAGCGGTGGTGCTGGCCGTGGTGATGACCGTGTCGAGGCTGCGCGGGCGCCCGGCGGCGGTCTGAATTCAGGGTGCAGGCGTCACGCCCAGCAGCTTGACTTCGAACACGAGCACCGCGCCGGGCGGGATCAGCCCGTTGCCGGCGCCGCGCTCGCCATACGCGATGTCCGCCGGGCAGGTCAGGCGGGCGCTGCCGCCCGCCTTCATCAGCTGCAGGCCCTCGGTCCAGCACGGGATGACGCGGTTGAGCGCGAAGCTGGCCGGCTGGTTGCGCGAGTAGGAGCTGTCGAATTCGCGGCCGTCGGGAAAGGTGCCGCGGTAGTGCACCCGCACGACGTCGGTGGGCTTGGGCGCGGCGCCCTGGCCGGGCTCGAGGGCGCGGAACACCAGCCCGCTGGCGGTGACCACGGCGCCGGGCTGGGCGGCTGCGGCCTCCAGCGCCGGGTGCCGTGCCGCCGGCGGCTGGGCCGGCGCGGGCGTGGCGGCCGTCTGGGCCAGCAGCGCCAGCGGGAGCGACGACAGCAGCGCGGCGGCGAACCCTCGGCACAGGCCGGGCCCGGTGGAGAAGAGGTGCTGGAAGGCGGGCATGGCGCTCGGGGGTCGGATCGGACGCCGTAGGCTACCAGCACCGCGTGCCGGCCGTCGCCTCAGCGCGGCGGGGCTGCGGACACCAGCGAGGCCACCCAGTCATCGAGCATGCGCTTCTCGTAGCCCAGGGCGCCCTGGTGGCCAGCGCGCGGCAGGCGGTGGAAGTAGTTCGGGTCGCTCAGGTCGACCTGGCCGCTGGCCAGGGTGCGCGCGCCCTCGCTCAGCGTGTAGCGCAGGCTGATGCGCGGCCAGTCGGCACGACCGCGCAGCACGCGCACCTCGTCGTGGAAACGGCCGAAGGGCTCCAGTTCGCCGGCGAGTTCGACGTTGGTGACCTCCACGTCGAGCGTCTGGCCCGTGGGCAGCCAATGGCCCAGGCTCAGCAGGTGCTCGCCCAGGGTCTGCAGCGTGTGCTCGCGGTCGAAGGTGCCGCGACCGGCGTCGGAGAACTTCTCGGGCTCGATCCACTTCACCTGCACGCGGCCCGCGGCCTGGGCGGCCAGCGGTGCGATCAGCAGGGTGGCCAGGGCCAGGGCGGCCAGGGCCGGGGAACGTCGGGCGATTCGGGTCATGGCCGGGCCTCCGGGTTCTCGCATCGAGGCCTGCATGCTGCCAAAGCCGGCGGTGGCCGGCCAACGCCATTTGCCATTCTTTACCGCTTCAGCCGGGCGCCCAGCCGTCCTTGAGCGTGGCGATGCGGTTGAAGAGCGGCGCGCCGGCGCGGTGCGCCTCGCGGTCGGCCACGAAGTAGCCGTGGCGCTCGAACTGGAACCGGCTCTCGGCCGCCACGCCGGCCAGCGAGGGCTCTAGCCAGGCCTGCGCCACGACCTTGCTCTTCGGGTTGACGACCGCCCGGAAGTCGCGGCCGTCGGCGTCCGGCTGAGGCTCGGTGAACAGGCGGTCGTACAGCACCACGGGCGCGGCCACGGCGTCGACCTGACCCACCCAGGTGATGGTGCCCTTGACCTTGACGGCATCGGCCCCGGGCGTGCCGCTGCGGGTGTCGGGCACGACGCGCGCCCGCACCGCGGTCACCTTGCCCGCGGCGTCCTTGTCGCAGCCGGTGCACTCCACCACCAGGCCGTACTTCAGGCGAACCTTGTTGCCGGGGAACAGGCGGAAGAAGCCCTTGGGCGGCGTCTCGGCAAAGTCGTCGCGCTCGATCCACACCGTGCGCGACAGGCCGAAGTGGCGCGTGCCGAGTTCAGGCCGCTGCGGGTGCGCCGGGGCCGTACAGGGCTCCACGTGCGCCTCGCTGCCGAACTCCTCGGCCCAGTTCTCCAGCACCAGGGGCACGGGGTCGAGCACCGCCATCGCGCGCGGCGCCTGGCCTTCCAGGTCGTTGCGCAGGCACTGCTCGAGCACCGAGAAATCGAGCCAGATGTTGGTCTTGCTCGCGCCGGTGCCGTCGGCCATGGCGCGGATGGCGGCCGGCGTGTAGCCGCGCCGCCGCAGGCCGAAGACGGTGGGCATGCGCGGGTCGTCCCAGCCGTCGACGATGCCTTCCTCGACCAGCGCGCGCAGCTTGCGCTTGCTGGTGACCACGTAGCTCAGGTTCAGGCGCCCGAACTCGTACTGCTTCGGCAGCGGGTGCGCCAGCAGGCCCAGCCGCGCCAGGTTCTCGAGCAGCCAGTCGTAGAACGGTCGCTGGTCCTCGAACTCCAGCGTGCAGATGCTGTGCGTGATGCCTTCCAGCGCGTCCTCGATGGGGTGCGCGAAGGTGTACATGGGGTAGATGCACCAGCGGTCGCCCGTGTTGTGGTGGGTGGCGCGCTTGATGCGGTAGAGCGTGGGGTCGCGCAGGTTGATGTTCGGCGACGCCATGTCGATCCTCGCGCGAAGCACCATGCTGCCGTCTGCGTGCAGGCCGTCCCGCATCTCGCGCAGCCGCGCCAGGTTCTCGGCCGGCGTGCGGCCGCGGAAGGGGCTGTCGACGCCGGGCCGCGTGAAGTCGCCGCGGTTGGCGCGCATCTCGTCGGCGCTCTGTTCGTCGACGTAGGCCAGTCCGTCCGCCACCAACGCCTCGGCAGCGCGGTACATGAAGTCGAAGCAGTCGCTGGCGTAGTACAGGTGCGACGTGCCGCCCACGTTCCAGTCGAAGCCCAGCCAGCGAACGGCCTCGGCGATGGCGTCGACGTACTCCTGCTCTTCCTTCTCGGGGTTGGTGTCGTCGTAGCGCAGGTGGCAGGCGCCGCCGAAGTCGCGCGCCAGGCCGAAGTTCAGGCAGATGCTCTTGGCGTGGCCCACGTGCAGGTAGCCGTTGGGCTCGGGCGGGAAGCGCGTGCGAATGCGCGCCGGGTCGGGCACGCCGGCGGCGTGGTGCGCGGCGTCGCCCGGGCTGCCGCCCCAGCGCCGGCCCTGCAGCGTGCCGGCGGCGAGGTCGCGTTCGATGATGCCGCGCAGGAAGTTGGTGGCGGGTGCGGCGGGGGCGGCGGGCGCCTTGGAATGCGGGGCGGACATGGTCGTCGGATTCTAGGGACCGGCCCCTGCACGACGCTGCCGCCGCCGCGGACGCCGCGTGTTCAGGCGCGCCGGAACAGCAGCGTCGCGTTGGTGCCGCCGAAGGCGAACGAGTTGCTGATGGCGGCCTCCAGCGCCGGCGCCTCGGCCCCGGTGTCGGGCACCAGCCGCAGTCCCAGGGTGGGGTCGGCAACCGCGCCTGGCGCGTTGGGCGGCAGTTGCCGGCGGGCCACCGCCAGCACCGTGATCAGCGCCTCCAGCGCCCCGGCCGCGCCCAGCAGGTGGCCGTGCAGCGCCTTAGTGGAGCTGACCTGCAGGCCGTCGATGGCGTCGCCCCACAGGCCGCGCAGCGCCTCGGCCTCGACGGGGTCGCCCACGCGCGTGGCCGTGCCATGGGCGTTGCAGTAGCCCACGTCGGCCGGCGCCAGGCCGGCCGTGGCCAGCGCGGCGCGCAGCGCCCGCTGCTGGCCGGCGGCATCGGGCTTCGTGAGGTGGGTGGCGTCGCAACTCAGCCCCCAGCCGGCCAGGCGGGCATAGGCCGCGCGGCCGCGGGCCCGGGCGCGCTCGGCCGGCTCCAGCACCAGGCAGGCCGCGCCTTCGCCGAGCACGAAGCCGCTGCGGTCGGCCGCGAAGGGCCGGCAGGCGCGCGCAGCGCTGTCGGCGTCGCCAGGGGTGAACGAGGCCAGCGTCTGCATGGCCTGCCAGGCCGACACGACGCCAGGCACCAGCAGCGCCTCGGTGCCGCCGGCGATGGCCACGTCGACCTCGCCGCGTTGCACGGCCTTGGCGGCCTCGGCGATGGCCACCGCGGAAGACGCGCAGGCCACCGAATACGTGAGCACCGGCCCCAGCACCCGCAGGCGCATCGCGATATGGCCGGCCGCCGCGTTGGGCATGAAGGCCGGCACGGTGAGCGGTGGCACGCGGCCGCCGGCGGCCAGGCCCGAGCGGTACCCGGTTTCCAGCGCGGTGGCACCGCCCATGCCGCAGCCCACGTAGACGCCCACGCGCTCGCGGTCGGCGTCGCCCAGGCCTCCGGCGTCGGCCAGCGCGAGCTCGGCCGCGGCCACCGCCAGCTGGCTGACGCGGTCGACGCCGGGCAGCTGCAGCTTGGTGAACCAGCGCGTCTCGTCGAAGGACGCGGCCGCCACCGCCGCCGGGCGCGGCGTGTCGGCCGCGAACTCGCGTACGGCCGAGCGGCCGGCCATCAGCGCATCGAACAGGGCCTGAGGCTCGTCGCCGTGGGGCGCGATGGCCCCGAGGCCGGAGACGACGACGTCGCGGTTCACGCCGGGGTCTTGCGGGCCGCGATCAGGCCGTCGACCACGACGGCCAGCTCGGCCAGGGTGTCGATGTTGGAGTTCTCGTCGGGCAGCGAGACGCCGTAGCGGTCTTCGATCGCGAACAGGAACTCCACCAGGGCGAGCGAATCGATGCCCGTGGCGCGGATCGACGCGTGCGGATCGAGCTGCTCGGCCGGGACGCCGTACTTCTCGTGGATCAGGTCCTGCAGGTCCTTCAGGCAGCTCATCGGGCTTCTTTCGGCATCCAGGCCGGGGGCAGTCCTCCCTGCGCCGGCGCAAAGCGGGGATGATAGCCGCCGCTCACCGGCCCGGCCTCCAGGCGATCCCAGGGCACAGCCGGTGCGACAGGGCCGCGAACAGCAGGCCCCAGCACAGGCCGGCGACGACGTCGAGCACCACGTGCTGCCGCACGGCGACGGTGGACCAGGCGATGGCCAGCAGCCACAGCAGGTTGAGCGCGCGCAGCGCGCCGGGCGCGCCCACGGTGCGCAACAGGCGCCCCACCCAGGTGGCCGTGAACACCGCCGTGGCCACGTGCAGCGAGGGGCAGGCGTTGCCGGCGCCGTCGACGCCGGCCAGCAGCGCGAAGCCGGGCAGGCCGGCCATCTCGGACGCGCGCGCGGGCACCTCGGTGGGCCAGACGTGGAAGATGGACAGCCCGCCGGCGCACAGTGCACAGGCCCACGCGCCGTAGGCGACCAGGTCGCGCAACCGAAGCAGCAGCCCGGGCGCGGTGCCGACGTAGAACCACAGCGACAGGTAGGGCACGATGGCCCAGGGCTCGAACGGAATCCAGGCGTCCAGTGGCGTGACGGGCATGATCGTCACCGGATGGATCGGGTTGCGCAGCGTGTGGAAGTAGCCCTGGAAGAACAGGCCGATGAAGGCGCTGACCGCGACGACCTTGAACAGCAGGCGGTCGGCGATGCGGTGGGCGAGTTCGGCGCGCCAGGGCGCTCTCGCGGCGTCGGGATGGGGTGGCGCTGCGATCGGCGGCATGACGGCGGCGGTGATAATAGGCGACCATGTCCAAGGCCCGCGCCCGATCACGGGCGCTGCAGGCCCGATGCGCCGGGCTCCGGCAGTTGAACGGCGCCCGCGCCTGCATGACGACCACCTCGCCCGTCGCCGACACCCCAGCACCCGATGCCGACGGCCTATTGATCGGCGTCGGCCCGGCCGGCTCCTCCGTCGCCACGCTGCGGGCCTGCGTGCCGCCGCTGCATAACCACGACGCCGTCGCGCGCGAGAACGTGCCGGGCCCCTCGTTCTGATGGCAACCCGGCAGCAGCACGGGCCGGTGTCGGCCGGTTCCTGGTCTTTCGCGCGGGCGCGGGCGCTGACCGGCTGCCAGGCGCTGCTTCTGGCCCTGCCGATCCTCCAGGCGGCCGCGCCGGTCCACGCCCAGACCCTGGCGCGTGTCGAGCCCGTGGCCGACACCAGTGCCCAGGCGCCGTTCGTCGCCACCGAGCCCCTGTGGGAGGTCGGCCTCGGCGCCGCGACGCTGAGCCTGCCGCTGTACCGCGGCAGCGACCGCCAGCGCCAGTGGCTGCTGCCAGTGCCCTATGTCGTCTACCGCGGCGACTTCCTGCGTGCCGACCGCGACGGCGCGCGCGCGCAGCTGGCGCGCCGCGGGCGTGTCGAGCTCGACCTCGGCTTCGGCGCCGGCCCGCCCACGCGCGACGAGCCCGGCGGCGCCCGCGAAGGCATGCCGGCCCTGCCGCCCACGGTGGAACTGGGCCCGCGCCTGAACGTCCGGCTGGCCGAGGGCGCGCACTGGCGCGCCGACCTGCGCGTGCCGCTGCGGGCCGTGGTGGCGCTGCAGTCCTCGCCGCGCGTGCTGGGCTGGACGCTGGAGCCCACCGTGGGCGTCGACGTCGACTGGCAGGGCCTGCAGTTCGGCGCCCTGGTGGGCGCGGTGCGCGGCGACCGTCGCCTGCACCAGCACCTGTACGGCGTGACGGCGGCGCAGGCCCTGCCTGGGCGGCCGGCCTACGCCGCCCGCGCGGGCGACGCCGGCTGGCAGCTCACGCTGGGTGCGTCGCGGCGGGTGGGGCGGCTGTGGCTGGGTGCCTTCGTGCGCCACGACGTCGTCGGCGGCTCCATCGTCGACGACAGCCCGCTGGTGCGCGCGCGGCAGGGCACGGCCTTCGGCCTGGGTGCGAGCTGGGTGTTCGCGCGTTCGGCGGCCCAGGTGCCGGTGTCGCGTTGAGGGCGGGCGTGGCCACCTCGACCGCATGGCTCGCGCCGCTGCGCCTGCTGCAGTGGTTGGCGCTGCTGGCGATGCTGGCGATGCTGGGCCTGGGCTCGCTGCTCTGGAACGGCCTGGCGCTGCTGCTGCACCCGCTGCTGTCGCGCGACCGCGGGCTGCGGGTCGGTCGCGCGGCCATCGCCTACGGCTATCGGCTGTTCTGGTGGGCGGCCAAGGCGGTGCGCATGATGCGCCTGGACACGCGCGCCGTCGACGCCCTGCGCGACGAGCCCGGCCTCATCATCGTGGCCAACCACCCGAGCATGGTCGATGCCCCGCTGCTGGTGGCGCGGCTGCCGCGGGCGGCCTGCATCATGAAGGCCAGCCTGATGCGCAACCCCTTCCTGGCCCCCGGCGCACGGCTGGCGCGCTACATCCGCAACGACACGCCGCGCGGCCTGATCCGCCACGCCGTGGCCGACCTGAAGCGCGGCGGCCAGCTCGTGATGTTCCCCGAGGGCACGCGCACCGAGGGCGGCGCGCTGAACCCGCTGCGGCCGGGCTTCACGGCCATCGCTCAGCGCGCCGGCGCGCCCATCCAGACACTGTTCATCGACACCCCCTCGCCCTACCTGTGCAAGGGCTGGCCGCTGTGGCGGCTGCCGCCGCTGCCCATCGAGTTCTCGGTGCGGCTGGGCCGCCGCTTCGAGCCGCGCGCCGACGCCGAGGCGCTGCGCGCCGAGATCGAGGCCTACCTGCGCGCCGGTGTGCGCACCCCATCGCCATGACCCCGCCGCCCCTGGCCGCCAGCCGCACGCACCTGGTGCTGATCCCCAGCTACAACACCGGCGAGCAGGTGTACGCCACGGTGCGTGCGGCGCGCGCGCAGTGGGCGCCGGTGTGGGTGGTGGTCGACGGCAGCACCGACGGCACGGCCGCAGGCCTGCTGGCGCTGGCCGCGGCCGACCCGCTGCTGCGCGTGGAGGTGCTGCCGCAGAATCAGGGCAAGGGCGCGGCCGTGCTGCACGGGCTGCAGGCGGCCGACGCCGCCGGCTTCACGCACGTGCTGGCGATGGACAGCGACGGCCAGCACCCGGCGGAACTCATCGGCGAGTTCATGCGCCGCTCGCAGCAGCGGCCCGAGGCCATGGTGCTGGGCCGGCCGGTGTTCGACGCCAGCGCGCCGCTGCTGCGCGTGCGCGGCCGGCGTGTCTCGAACGCCTGGACCAACCTCGAGACGCTGGGCGCCGGCGTGGGCGACTCGCTGTTCGGCTTCCGCGTCTACCCGGTGCGCGCGCTCATCGCCGTGATGCGCGGCCAGCGCTGGATGAGGCGCTTCGACTTCGACACCGAGGCCGTGGTGCGGCTGGCCTGGCGCGGCGTGAAGCCGCTGAACGTGGATGCGCCGGTGAAGTACCTGAGCGCCGACGAGGGCGGCGTCTCGCACTTCCGCTACGGCCGCGACAACCTGCTGCTCACGTGGATGCACACACGGCTGATGATCGGCTTCGGGCTGCGGCTGCCGCTGCTGCTTTGGCGGCGCTGGCGGCGCCTGCCGCCGTTCCAGCCCTGAGCGCGGGCGCATTGGATTGCCTCTCACACTCTCAGGCCGCCTCGGCCAGCGCCTCCGCGCGCGGGAACAGCAGCGGCTCGCCGGCATCGGCCCAGCAATCGGCCGGCACCAGCGCGCGCAGCGCCGAGACGTCCAGCGCCGGGTGGTCGGCGGTGGCCCGTTGCGCCAGCTGCACCGCCAGGCGCTGCAATTGCCGCTCGGCCTGCCGGATGCGCGCGCGGAAGGCGGCATCGTCGAGCGCGCCGTCGAGCAGGCTGCGGTTGAGCTCCACGAACCAGGGCACCGAGGCCTGGTCGAGCATCACCGGCGGGTTGCGGCGTGCGCTCACGCGGCCCCAGTCGTTCAGCAGCTTCTGCACCGCCAGGTTGAGCTTCTGGCACGACAGCAGCGCGTCGCGCAGGTGGCCCATCGAGTCGATGTCGGCCAGGCGCTGCTGGCAGAACAGCTGCGCCAGCACGCTCCAGTAGTAGGTGTAGTCCCAGATCACCTTGTTCGGCAGCACCTCGGGGTCGCCGAACAGGCCGTACTGGTCGACGTACAGCGCCAGCGTGCTGTCGTAGAAGCTCTTGAAGATCTGCTCGTACACCTGCGTGTGGGCGCGCAGGCGCAGGCCGGCACGGTCGCGCGCGACGAGCTCGGTGATGTAGGTGTTGCCGATGGCGATGAAATCGCTGCCCGGCGAGTAGAACGGGTCGAGGAAGCGCCCCGACTCGCCGGCCAGCGCCCAGCGGTGCTCGCTGAACACCTGGCGGCAGTCGTGGCTGAAGCGGCGGAAGAAGGCAAAGTCCTGCAGCTTGCCGCGCTTGGGCTCGAGGTCGGCGTGCAGCGCCGGCTGGAACTCGGCCAGCCAGTCCATGGCCTTGTCGAAGGTGTTCATGCGCTCCAGCGGGTGGTGGCGCGGGTCGGCCACGATGCCCACCGAGTGCGAGCCCGAGGCCAGCGGGATCAGCCACACCCAGTAGCCGGCGCCCACCAGGTGGTTGGTCGACAGCCAGCGCGTGGGCGTGGCGCAGCGCTCGCGCCAGGCGGCGTCGGCCACCGGCCACTGGTCGATGGCGATGTGCTCGCCGACGCGGAACCACACCGCGTGCGCCGCGTGCGCGTTGTCCTGCGCCAGGCCGAGCCGGCGCTTCACCAGGGCGGCGCGTCCGCTGGCGTCCACCAGCCAGCGCGCGCGCGCCGTCTGCATCGGCTCGCCCTCGCGCTGCCAGTGCACGGTGTGCGGGCTGCCGTCGTCGGTGAGCGTGAAGTCGCGGATCACCGCGCCGTCGATGAAGCGGATGCCGCGGCGCTGGCACTCCTGGCCGAGGAAGTTCTCGAACAGTCCGCGGTCGATCTGGAAGCTGCCCGCGGGCAGCGGCCGGCTGGCGCCGAGCTCGGTGACGCGCGAGAGGTCGCGCTCGCCCTCGCTGAAGAAGAAGCGGAAGCCGAACTTCTTGAGCTGGTCCTGCTCGAGGTGCGCGCGCAGGCCCAGCACGTCGGCGAAGTACAGCGCGCCGATCTCGACGCTGCTCTCGCCGACCTTGTGGCAGGCCGCGGGCACGGGGTGGCTGCGGCGCTCCAGCACCAGCACGTCGGCGTCAGGCAGGCGCTGGCGCAGCTGCAGCGCCAGCGTCAGGCCGGCCAGGCCACCGCCCATGATGACGATCTCGTGCAGCGGAGCTTCGGGGGCGGGTGGGTACATCGAGCTCTCCGAGGATGAGCGGTGACAACGGCTGCGATTGTCTACGCCGGCGCTGCTCAATCGCGCGTCAGCCCCAATGCACTGCCGCCGCCCAGGGCCAGCTGCACGCGGCCGGGCCGGGTGCCGGCCAGCAGTTCCATCAGCGCCAGCGCGTCGGCCATGGCGTTGCCGGCCAGGGCCTGTGCGGCGGCACTGCGCAGCGGCGTGGTGGCGACCGGCGTGCCGGCCTCGCCGGCGGCGTGCAGCTGCCAGCGCAGCGCGTGCGTGCTGCGCGGGCCGGCCCGGGGCGACAGCACCAGCGCCACGCCCAGCAGGCCGCGGCTCGCGTTGACGGCCTGCAGCCGCCCGCAGGCCTCGGTGTCGAAGCCCACCAGCAGCACCGGCTGCTGCTCGGCCGCCATCAGCGTGGCGGCCTCGATCCAGCCGGCGGCGAAGCTGCCGCGGTCGGCGGCCACGGCGGTGGACGGCGCGGTGCAGCCGCTGGCGATGGCCCAGTAGCCCGAGGCGGCGTTGTGCACCGAGTGGTGGAAGCGCGTGGGCGACAGCAGCAGCGGGTCGGCGGCCAGGGTGTCGCACAGCGCATCGACGACGGCGAGGTCGGCGTGCGCCGATGCGAACACGCTGGGCAGCGAACGGGCCTCGTGGCCGCTGGCGGCCACGGCGGCGGCGGCCACGTCCAGCGCCAGCTTCACGCCCTCGGGCGCGCGGCGACGCTCGTTGGCCGCCAGGCAGGCGCCCGCCGCCCGCTCGGGCTCGCGCGGCGCCACCGGCTCGCCGCGCAGCGCCGGCGCAGCGATCGCCCAGCCCGGCAGCAGCGGCGCCCACAGCGCCACGCCGTCGACGAACACCGCCTGCGGCGTCATGCCCCGGCCCCGAACAGCAGCACGGCGTTGCTGCCGCCAAAGCCGAACGAGTGGCTGGCCGCCACGCGCGCAGGCCCCGGGGCCGGTGCGGCGCGCAGCTGCGCGGCGAACACCGGCCCGAAGGCCGGGTCGGGCCGTGCGCCCTCGCCGCTGCCGGCGCGCACGGCGCCCTCCAGCGCCAGCCAGCAGACCACCGCCTCCAGCAGCCCGGCGGCGCCCATGGCGTGGCCGGTGATCGACTTGGTGGCCGAGGCGTGCACGCCGGGCGCGTAGCGGCGCGCCACCAGCGCGGCCTCGACCTCGTCGTTGGCCGGCGTGCCGGTGCCGTGCAGGTTGACGAAGTCCACCGCCCCGGCCGCCAGCCCGGCCCGCGCCAGCGCGGCGTCGAGCGCGGCCTCGGCGCCGCGGCCCTGCGGGTGCGGCGCCGACATGTGGTGGGCGTCGTTGGCCTCGCCGCTGCCCAGCAGGCGCAGCGGCGAGTCGCCGTCGCGCTCGACCAGCGCGAATACCGCTGCCTCGCCGATGCTGATGCCGCGCCGCGTGGCGGCGAAGGGGCGGCAGGGCCCGGGGTCGACCAGGCCGAGCGCGCGGAAGCCGAAGCGCAGGCTGTCGGACAGCGCCTCCACGCCGGCCACCACAAGGGCGTCGGCGACGCCGGCATGCAGCCAGCGCTCGGCGCTGGCCAGCGCCTTGGCACTGGACGAGCAGGCCGTGGACACCGTGAGCGCAGGGCCGCGCAGCCCCAGCGTGCGCTGCACGAAGTGCGTCACCGCGTGCGGCGTGTTCAGCGCCGGGTGGCGCAGCGCCTCGGGGAAGCCGCCGCCGGCCGCAGGGGCGCGGTAGGCCTGCTCGGTGACGGCGATGGTCGAGGCCGAACTGCCCAGCACCAGACCCACGCGGGCCGCGCCGTGGCGGCGGCAGGCCGCGGCCACGGCGGCGCGGAACCCGTCCTGCTCCAGCGCGCCGGCGGCCAGCCGCGTGGCGCGGCTGTCCCAGGCCGCATCGGCCACCGGCTGGGCGGCCAGGGCGTCGACGCGGCCCAGCCAGCAGGGCAGGCGGGGGTCGGCGTCGGGTTGCAGCCCGCTGCGGTTGGCGGCCAGCGCCTCGGCCAGCGCGCGCCGGCCCACGCCCGCTGCACAGCTGGCGGTGTAGGCGCCGATGCGCACCGGCGCCCTCATGCCGCGCCGAGCAGCAGCTGGCCGTGGCGCGCCAGCCAGTCGTCCCACAGCGCACGCCACACCGGCCAGTCGTGGCCGCCGGGCCGCGTGGCCACGTGGTCGGCCGGCAGCAGCGGCGCCAGCAGGCGGTGGCTGTGGGCGAAGCGGTCGCCGGCGCCGTAGCCCAGGTGCACGGGCGCGCCGCCCGGGCGCGTGGCCAGGTGGCGCCAGATGCGGCGTTCCAGCGGCGGCCGCAGCTGGCCGGTCTCGGGCTGCGTGCTGGCGGGCGTGGCCGCCCAGGCCACCGGCCCGCCCGCAGCGGCGATCTCGCGCGCCAGCCCCGCGGTGCCCAGGTAGGGGGCCAGCGCCAACACGCCGGCCAGGCGGCCCGCCTCGCCGGCCGCGCCGGCTTCGGTGTCGGCCAGCAGGCCCAGCGAACCCAGTCCGCCCAGCGAGATGCCGACCAGCCAGATCCGCTCGAAGCCCTGGCTGCGTGCCGGCAGCACCTGCTCGGCGAGCAGCCGCGCGAGGATGGAGCGGTCCTCGTAGTAGGCGTAGTGGCTGTCGAGCAGCCGCGCCTCGGCGCCGGGGGCGCGCGCGGCCAGCGCCGCGGGGAAGCCGGCCTCGACGAACTCCTCGGGCGGGCTGGCGATGCCGGGCAGCATCAGCACCAGCGTGCCGCGCCCGGGCTGGCCGGCGCGGCCCTCGAGGCGGATGTGGCGGATGGCGGGTTCCACGGGGCGTTTCGGCGGGCGCAGGCAGCCGGCCAGGCCGGCCACCGGCAGCAGCGCCAGGCCGCCCAGCAGCCGGCGACGTGGCCCCGCGGCCGCGCGATCGTAGCGGTTGCGGTTGCGGTTGCCGTCCCGGCCCGCGCTCACGCCAGGCCGCCGTTGACCGAGATGACCTGGCCGGTGATGTAGCCGGCATCCGGCCCGGCCAGGAAGGCCACCAGCGCCGCCACCTCCTCGGGCCGGCCGGCGCGCCGCGCCGGCACGATCTGCTCGATGGTCTTGGCGTCGAAGGCGCCGGCGGCCATCGGCGACTCGATGATGCCGGGCGCCACCGCGTTGACGGTGACGCCGCGGCTGGCCAGTTCCAGGCTCAGCGCCTTGGTGGCGCTGTTGAGCGCGCCCTTGGCCGCGGCGTAGTTCACCTGGCCGCGGTTGCCGGTGAGCGCCGCCACCGACGAGACGTTGACGATGCGCCCCCAGCGCGTGCGCAGCATCGGCAGCACCAGCGGCTGCGTGACGCGGAAGAAGCCGTTGAGAGAGACATCGATGACGCGGTGCCACTGCTCGGGCCGCATGCCCGGGAACACGGCGTCGTCGTGCACGCCGGCGTTGTTGACGATGACCTGCACCGGCCCGGCCTCCAGCATCTTCGCCGTGGCCGCGGCGCAGGCCGCGTCGTCGGTGAGGTCGAACACGGCACAGCCGGCGCGGCCGCCCGCGGCCTCGATCTCGGCGGCCAGCGCCTGCACCGCGGCGGCGTTGCCGTTGGCGTGCAGCACGAGCTCGGCGCCGTCGGCGGCGAGGCGCCGCGCGATGGCGGCACCCAGTGCGCCGCTGGCGCCGGTGACGAGGGCGCGCTTGCCTTGCAGGGGTGGGGTCATCTCGGCGCTTCCAGGGGTGTGTTGAGCACGACGGTGGCGCGGCCCTCGACGAGCGGGCGGCCGGCCTCGTCGGCCACGGTGAACGCGTAGATGGCCTGCTGGTCGGACGCGGCCTGGCGCCGCGCCTGCACCACCAGGGCGCCAGCCACGGTGTCCAGCCGCGGCTGGTGCAGCGCCACGCCGCGCACCGCGGCCAGGTAGCCCGGGCGCGGCGGCGTGCCCGGCGCGGCGGTGAGCGCGCCATGCAGCGCCATGGCCTGCGCCGCGTACTCGATGGCCACCGGCGCCAGCAGGCCCTGTGGCGAGCGCAGCGGGTTCGCGGGATCGCGGTGGCTGGTGGCGCGGCAGCGCAGGCCGTCGGCGTCCCAGGCCTCGAGCGCGTCGAGCAGGCACATGCTGCCGGCGTGCGGGATGCGCTGAGCGATGCCGTCGCGGTCCAGCGTGGCGGGGTGATCGTGCCGCTCGGGGTTCACAGGGCCACCTCGAGCCGCGCGCCCGCGCCCCAGGCTTCGAGCACGCAGGTGGCAGGCCCGCCGCGCGCCAGCGCCATCAGCAGCGGCAGCGCACGCGCCGCGGGGATGGCGTCGTGCACGGCGTCGAGTCCGGCGTGGCCGCAGGCACCGGGCGTGCCGCCGTCGGCGAGGCGAAGCCGCAGCGCCGTGCCCGGCCGCAGCACCAGCGCCACGCCGAAAGCGTCGGCCAGCGGCCGCTTGGCGTGCAGGGGCTCGGGGTAGGGCACGTCGGCAGCCACCAGCAGCACGGGTTCCTGCAGGGCCACGGCCTGCGCGGCGGCCTCCAGCAGGCCGGCCGCGAAGCTGGCGTCGAAGGCCGCGATGCTGGTGCTGGGGCGCCGGCCCTGCACTGCAATGTGCCAATAGCCGCCGGCGGCGTTGTGCACCGAGTTCGTGAAGCGCGTCGGTGACACCAGCCGCTCGGGCGCGGCCAGGGCCTCGCACAGCGCATGGCAGTTGGCCGGCTCGCCGGTGGACGAGCTGAACACACTGGCCAGGGCAGCGGGCTCCAGCCCGGCCATGGCGCAGGCCTCGTCGGCCACCACGATGGACAGCTTGACCACCGCGCCGGCGCGCCGCCGCTCGGTGGCCGGCAGCCGCATCGGCGCCGGCACTGCGGTGGGCGCGGCCTGCCAGGCGGCCGGGTCGCGCAGCCGTGCCGCGCCGGCCGCCCAGCCGTCGAGGCCGGGGCCGACGAGGCCGATGCCGCACACGTCGACGGCCAGCTCGCCCGGGGCTGCGGCGCTCATCGCCCACCCCCGAACACCAGGCAGGCGTTGCTGCCGCCGAAGCCGAAGGAGTTGCTGGCCACCACGCGCAGCGGCGCCGGCACCGGCTCGCGCAGCAGCGTGGCGTGCAGGGCCGGGTCCTGCTCGCGCAGGTTCAGCGAGGCCGGCATGCAGCCCTGCTCCAGTGCCAGCAGTGACATCGAGGCCTCCACGCCGCCGGCCGCGCCCAGCGTGTGGCCGGTCTGCCCCTTGGTGCTGCTGCAGGGCAGCCGCGCGCCGAACACCTGCATCACCGCGCGGTCCTCGGCGGCGTCGTTGCCGGGCGTGCCGGTGCCGTGCAGGTTGAGGTAGTCCACCTGCTCGGGCGCCACGCCGGCGTCGGCCAGCGCCGCCTGCAGCGCCAGCACGGCGCCGGCGCCTTCGGGGTGGGGGCTGCTCATGTGGTGGCCGTCGCTGCTTTCGCCGGTGCCCAGCAGCCAGCCCATCGCGGCCGTGCCGCCTTCGCGCTCGAGCAGCGCGAAGGCGGCGGCCTCGCCCAGCGACAGCCCGGCCCGGTCGGCGTCCCAGGGGCGGCAGATGTCGGAGGAGGTCAGCTCCAGCGAGCGGAAGCCGTACAGCGTGGTCATGCACAGGCTGTCGACGCCGCCCACCACCGCCGCGTCGACGAGGCCGAGGCGGATCATGCGCTCGGCCGTCGCGTACACCTTGGCGGCCGACGAGCAGGCCGTGGACACCACGTGCGCCGGCCCCGCCAGGCCCAGCCGCTCGCGCAGGAAGCGCGCCGCGGAATAGGTGTTGTGCGTGCGGCCGTAGTCCAGCGCCGCGGGCAGCGCGCCGCTGGCGGCGTCGCGGTGGCGGTAGGCGACCTCGGTGGCCAGGATGCCCGAGGTGCTGGTGCCCAGGAACACGCCCACGCGGCCCGCGCCCCAGCGCCGGGCGGCGGCCTGCACCGCTTCGCCGAAGCCGTCGCTGCGCAGGGCCAGTTCGGCCAGCCGGTTGTTGCGGCAGTCGTAGCCGGCCAGCGGCGAATCCACCGGGCCGAGCGTGCCCCAGTCGAGCTCGTCGACGCCGTCGACGACACCCAGCCAGCAGCCAATGTCGGCCGTCTCGAAGCCACGGCGGGCCAGGCCGCTGCGGCCTTCGCGCAGCGCTGCGGCGTGCGCGGCGCGGCCGTGGCCGAGCGCGCTGACGAGCGTGTGGTGGGTGATGGCGAGGGGGCGCATGGAACTTCGGGTGGCCCGTGTTCAGGGTCGGTCGGCGACCAGCAGCACGTTGGCGAAAGGCGTGCCGGCACTCATGGGCAGGGGCTGCACGGCGAACCCCAGCGCCTGCAGCAGCGCCTGCCAGTCGGCCAGCGGGCGGCCCCAGGTGGGCGGCACGCGGTGGCCGCGCGCCCAGGTGACGACGCGGTCGACCCACTGGCTGGCGCGAAAGCCGCCGGCCTGCGCCATGTCGCCGATGCGCAGCAGCAGGCGGCCGCGCGGCGCCAGCGCCGCGTGCACGCGCTCCAGCAGCGCGCGTTGCGCGGCGTGGTCCACGTAGTGCAGCACGTCGAGGATGACGACGAGGTCGCACGCCGGCAGCGCCACGTCGCGCATGTCGCCGCAGACGAATCGCGGCGCCAGCGGCAGCGCGCCGACGGCGGCCTCGGCACGCGCGACATCGCTGCGCATCAGCTCGATGCCGGTGTAGGCGCGCGCCGGCGGCACGGCCGGCCAGGCCGCGGGCCAGCGGCCCCGGGCCTGCGCGTCGGCCAGCTGCTGCAGCAGGCTGGCCAGCAGGCCCTGGCCGCAGCCGATGTCGACGACCCGCGGCGGGCCGTCGCCGCCGCGCAGCTCGCCGCGCTCGACGAGGCCGCGGAACACGGGGTCGCGACCGAGCTTGCCGCGCGCGAAGTGCCAGGCGAAGCGGCCGGCGGCGCGGTAGGGCTCGCAGCTGCGGGCGTGCAGCTCGCGCCAGGCCTGCTCGGCGGACGGCTCGGCCTGCCGCGCGGCGCGGGCATCGGCCCTCATGCGGCGGCGCCCCGTGGCGGCAGCGCCTCGCGCAGAGTCAGCGTGCGCAGCCCGGCCGCGCGCACCTGTGCCAGCAGCGGCGGCAGCACCTCCAGCAGCACCGGCCGGCCCTGCGCCGTGCGGCGGGCGTGGCCGTCGTGCAGCAGCAGGATGTCGCCGGCCCCAAGGCCGCGCGACAGGCGCGCCCGCACGCGGGTGGCGTCGGCGTCTCGGGTGTCGAAGCCGCGGCGCGTCCAGCTCACCAGGTGCAGGCCCAGGCGATGCAGCACCGGGTCGAGCAGCGGGTTGCGCAGGCCCGCCGGCGCGCGGAAGCAGTGCGGCTGCGTGCCCGTGATGTCGGCCAGCCGCTGCTGCGCGCCGCCGATCTCGGCGGCCAGCGCGCGCGGGCCGCGCAGGCTGAAGTCGTGGCGGTGGCGGTCGGAGTGGTTCTGCAGGTCGTGGCCGCGGGCCACGATCTCGCGCGCCAGCGCCGCGTGGCGCTGGGCCCGCGTGGCGATGCAGAAGAAGGTGGCGCGCGCGCCGTGGGCGTCGAGCAGGTCCAGCAGCGCGGGCGTGACGGCAGGGTCGGGCCCGTCGTCGAACGTGAGCGTCACGGCGGCCCCCGCGCCGGGAGGCAGCCGCGTGATGTTGGGCCCCAGCCAGCGGCTGCGCGGCCACAGCCCGGCCGCCGTCAGCCCGGCGTGGTTGAGCAGCACCGCGCCCAGCGCCCAGGACTCGGCGCCGGGCAGCCACAGCGCCGCGCCGCCAGCCACGGCGTGCAGGCCGACGCTGGCCCGCAGCGCGGGCGGCCAGGGCCAGCGCGCGGGCGAGAGGGCGGAGGGGATGAGCGAAGCGGGCATCGGAAGCCGGAACGAAGCCGAAAATTCTGTCACGCCGCCGCGGCGGGGGCGGCGCGCGGCGCGAAGGCCGCCGCCAGCACCAGCGCCAGCAGCGCCCCCGGCCCGACCACCCAGCCGATGGCCGACAGCGCCGGGATCGACGAGCTCGCGATGAGGCCGAAGCCCAGCACCGTGGTCAGGTTGGCCAGCAGCAGCGAGGCCAGCGTGTCGTCGTCGGCCTGCCCGCCGCCGTGCGCCAGCAGGTCGAAGAACAGCACGTAGTTCGAGCCCACGGCCACCACCAGCAGCAGGCCCACGAGGTGCAGGATGCCCAGCGGCACGCCGGCCAGCGCCAGCGCGCCCATGCACAGCAGCACGGCCATCAGCAGCGGCTGCGTCACGGCCAGCAGCCGCCGTGGGCGGCGCAGCGCCAGCGCCAGCAGCAGCAGCACGCCGCCGGCGCCCAGCAGCGACTGCTCGCGCGCCTCGGCCAGGTAGCGGCCGTAGATGCCGGCGAGCTCGCGGCCGATGTCGAGCAGCTGCGCCGAGGGCAGGCCCTGCAGCGCCGCGCGCACGCGCTCGGCGTCGAGCGTCCCGCCGGCCAGCTGCAGCGGGAGCAGCGCCGTGGTACCGCCGTCGGGCCGCGGCATCAGCAGCGCGCGCACCAGCGGCGCCACGGGCGTGCCGGCGATGGCCTCGGGCGTGAGCGGCGGCCGCGCGCGCGCCTGCGCCACGGCGGCCACGAAGGGCTCGAGCCGCGACGCCGGCAGCGGCCCGCCCGCCGTGGCCTGGGCCAGCGCGGCGCGCAGCGCCTCGGGCGCCGGCAGCGCGGCCTGCCGCTCGCGCTGAGTGCGCTGGCTGGGCAGGAAGCGCGCCGGGCTGTCGAAGCCGGCGATCACGCCCTCGGCCACCAGCGGCTCGAGCCGGCGCGCCACCGCCTCGGCGCCCTGCAGCGCCGCCTCGGCGTCGGCGGCCTGCACCACCACCAGCGTGGTGCCGTCGGCGCCGGCCGAGAGCTCCGCCCGCAGCGCGGCGTCCAGCGCGATGGCCTCCTGCGTGACCGGGCTCAGCGACGACAGCTCGGTCTCCCACAGCCGCTCGCGCTGCAGCAGCACCAGCAGCGCGGCGGCGCCCAGCAGCCACCACAGCACGCGCGTGCGCGGCAGCGCGCGCATCGCGGCCCGGCCGGCCGCGCCCAGCGCGGCGCGCGCGCCCTGGCCCTGCGCGCCGTCGGGCATCAGCAGCGGCAGCACGTAGCGGGTGGTCAGCAGCGCCGCCACCAGCCCCGTCACCGAGAACAGGCCCAGCTGGCGCAGCCCCGGGAAGCCCGACAGCAGCAGCGCCGAGAAGCCGCACACCGAGGTCAGCAGCCCCAGCCGCATCGTCGGCCAGCCGCTGGCCAGCCAGCGCTGCCAGCCCGTGCCGTCGGCGCTGCGGCCGCGGGCCTGGATGAGGTAGTAGATGGCGTAGTCCACGGCCTCGCCGATGAGCGTGACGCCGAAGCCCAGCGTCATGCCGTGCACGCTGCCGAAGCCCAGGCCCACGGCCGCGATGCCGGCCACCACGCCGGTGGCCACCGGCAGCGCGGCGAAGGCCAGCGCGCGCAGCGAGGCGAAGGCCAGCAGCAGCACCGCGCACATCAGCCCCGTGCCCCACAGCGCGAGGCGGTCGATCTCGCTCTCGATGCGCGAACGGCTGTCGACGGCGAACACCGGCGCGCCGCCCAGCCGCAGCGCCAGGCCCTGCGCGGCAAACGGCGCGAAGGCCTGCTGCACCCGCTGCAGCGCCGCGGCCTGCGCGTCGATGTCGGCGCCGTCGGCGGCCAGCGTGGCCAGCAGCAGCGCACGC
The DNA here is from genome assembly GCA_046341655.1 of Betaproteobacteria bacterium. GTDB lineage: Bacteria > Pseudomonadota > Gammaproteobacteria > Burkholderiales > Burkholderiaceae_C > Rubrivivax. The sequence continues at coordinate 24,080 of JBKDQY010000042.1, forward strand.
TCGCCACCGGGGCCGGCCTCGCGCGCCACCCACACGCCGCCCTCGCTGCGCGGCGCGCGCGGCGGCAGCAGGTCCTCGGCGATGCGCGGCACCTCGCCGGTGGGGTCCTGCTCGATGACGCGCGACAGGCCGGCGCCGGCCGGCGTGCCCAGCAGCGACAGCGCCTCGTCGATGGCCGCGGCCAGGCCCTCGGGCGTGAAGCGCTCGGGCGCGACGGCCGGGCTCAGGCGGTAGCGCTCGTCGAACAGCCAGCGTCCGATGGCGCCCCAGGCGTCCTGCTCGCCGTTGGCCACCTGCTCGAAGCGCGGGTCGGCGCGCATCGCCGCAGCCAGCGCGCGCGAGGCGGCGGCACGCGAGCCCGCGTCGCCGCCGTCGATGCCGACGAACAGCGTGCGCGCCGGGGCGCCGGCGCGGATCTGCTCGATCAGCACCTGCTGCCCGGCGTCGGCGCGCGAGGGCAGGAAGGCCCCCAGGTCGGCCACGAAGGGCGTGCGCGCAATCTGCCAGGCGCACAGCGCCAGCGCCGCCAGCCACAGCGCGAGCACGGCGGCGCGCGGCCCGGGGCGGCGGGGGTTCACGGCGCGGCGGCCTTCAGCGGCTCGATCAGCATCAGCGAGCGGTCGCCGCCGGCCAGCGCCATGTCGATGCTGCGCACGTCGGCGCGCAGGCCGAGGATCTCGATGCCGACGATGCTGCCCCTGAGCTGTGCGCTCCGGGGCGTGAGCGTGAGCGTCCAGCGCTCGGCACTTCCGGCAACCTGCGCGTCGAAGTGGCGCTGCAGCACCTCGGCGTTGCCGGTGAGTGTGCCGCGCAGCGCGTCGGCCAGCGCCGCCAGCTCGGGCACGGTGTCGAGCGTCAGCTGCCGGGTGCGCGTGCCGCGCCTCAGCACCACCGTGTTGCCCAGCACCTCCATCGACTCGGGCCGCGGCTGCTCGGTGTGCCGCGCGAAGCGGTCGGGCGCCTGGAAGCTGAGCCGGCCGCTGGCGCGCAGCGGCGCGTCCAGCGCGGCCACGGTGCGCTCCTCGGTGAAGCGGGCCTCGCCGCTGCGGCGCCGCGCCAGCAGCGCCATCAGCGCGGCGAGGTCGAAGCCGCTGGCGCCGGCCCCGCGCGCGGCCAGCGCCAGGGCGCCGCCCAGCAGCGCCCCGAGCACGCGGCGGCGCGCATCAGCGCGCGGCGGGCGCGGGCTTGTCCTCGTTCCAGAAGTCATAGAAGTTGAACCAGTTGTAGGGCGCCTCGCGGCACAACTGCTCCAGCCGCTGCACGTAGGCTGCCAGCGCCTGCTGCACGGCCTGCTCGCGCTCGGCGGTGCCCGCCGGCGGCATGCGGAAGTCGGCCAGCGGCTCGAAGCGCACCTCGTAGCGCGCGCCGCCGTGGTACAGGCCGACCATGAAGACCACCTCGCGCCTGAGGGTCAGCGCCAGCCGCAGGGGGCCGTCGCCGAAGCGCGCCGCCGGGCCCAGGAAGGGGCAGGCCACGCTGCCCTCGAGCCCGGCGCCGGGGCGGAAGCGGTCGCCGAGCAGGCCGACGAGGCCACCGCCGTCGAGCCAGTCGCGGATGCGCAGCGCCGAGCCCGGCTGGCCCAGCGGGATCACGTCCAGCGAGGCCTGGGGCGCCAGTGCCTGCAGCACCGACTGCACCATGCGCGCGTTGTCGGGGTACATCACCATGGCCACGCGCATGCCGGGGCGCTCCGCGCCCACCGTGTGCAGCACCTCGAAGCTGCCCAGGTGCGCGCCCAGCATCAGCGCGCCGCGGCCGTCGGCCAGGGCGGCGTCGACCACCGGGCCGCCGGTGAGGCGCAGATCGAAGTGCCGCATGTCGCCGCGGGCGAACCAGATGCGGTCCAGCGCCACCGAGGCGAAGGCGTGGAAGTGGCGCCAGAGGTCGCGCCAGCCGGGCGTACGGCCGAGCGCGCGGGCCAGGTAGCGGCGGGCGTGGCGGCGCGGCTCGGGCGCGAACAGCAGGAAGTACAGCGTCACCGGCAGCAGCACCCCGCGCGCCACGGGCCGGCCCAGGCGCGTGGCGACCCAGGCGATGACGCGCAGCGCGAGCCGGTTGCTGCGCTCGCGCGAATCGGCCCAGCCGGCGGGGGCGGCCGTGCTCACGGCGTGCCCGCCACCAGCCGGCCGCTGGCCGCCACGCGGGGCGGTTCGGCGTCGAGCTGCCACGCCTCGAAGGCCACGCCCTGCTCGCCCGTGGCCTGCAGCCGCACCTCGAGTTCCGCGCCGGGCCCGACCGGAGCCAGGAACTTGGCCTGCGCGATCTGCGGCTGAGCGCCCAGGCGCGCGGCCAGGGCGGCATCGGCCTGCAGTGCGCGCATCACGTAGGCCAGCAGCGCCACGCCGGGCAGCAGCGGGTGGCCCGGAAAGTGCCCCGCGAAGGCCGGATGGTCGGCCGCCACCGTGAAGCGCGGGCCTTCGGCGAGCGCATCGCGGGCGAAGCGGGCCAGGCCCTGGGCCGTGAGCTTGCCGGTGCCCTCGCGTGGCAGCGAGGGCACCATCAGCACGCGCCGCGGCACGAAGGCCGGCTCCAGCACCGGGCGCAGCGCGCGGCGCACGGCCTCGGCGTCGAGCGTGTCGCTCACCACCAGCGCCACCGGCCGCGCGACGCCGTCCTCGGGCTCGTCGGGCATCCAGAAGGCGCCGTCGGCCACGCCGGGGATGCGGTTGAGCTGGAAGTCGAGCTGCGCCAGCGAGCTGCGCTTGCCGGCCACGTGGATCAGGTCGTTCGCGCGGCCCAGCAGGCGGAAGCGGCACTCGTCGAGCAGCTCGAGCTGGTCGGCCAGCGGCGTGGGTTCGGTGACGTGGCCGCCCTGCACGAGGAAGCGTTCGCCGTCGCTGGCATCGTCCCCGGCCTCGCGCCACAGGCGCAGCTCGCCGAGAGCCGTCCACACCTCGCCGGCCGTGGTGCGGCGCGCCGCCACCTGGCCGGCCTCGGTGCAGCCGTAGATCTCGACCAGCCGCGCGCCGGTGGCGGTCTCGGCCTCGGCCGCCAGCTGCGGCGACAGCGGCGCCGTGGCCGACAGCAGCAGTTCCAGCCGCGGCAGCGGCAGCCCGGCGCGCAGCAGCGTCTTCAGGTGGAACGGCGTCGTCACCAGGGCGCGCGGCGCGGGCACGCGCTCGAGCGCGGCCACGATGTCGGCCGGGTAGAAGGGGCGGCCGGCGTCGCAGCTGGCGCCGCCCAGCAGCGCCAGCAGCACGCTGCTCTCGAAGCCGTAGCTGTGCTGGGCGGGCACGGTGGCCACGATGGCGAGGCCGGACAGACCGGCGCGGCCGGAGAACTCGGCCAGCCGCGCGGCCTCGGCGGCGATGTTGGCGACCAGCGGCCCCCAGCGCTTGGCGTGCGGGCGCGGCGTGCCGGTGGAGCCGCTGGTCAGCAGCCGCACGGCCTCGAAGTCGGCGGCCACGCCGGGCACCTGCCGGCTGGGCGCGGCACCCTCGTCGGGCGCCACGAACACCGCGGCCAGGCCGCCGGTGTCGAGCGCGGCGTCGTCCACCAGCGCGTAGGGCGCGGGGGCGCCGGGCTCGCGCAGCGCGGCCAGCGTCTCGGGCAGGGCGTTCGGGGGCATCAGGCTGGTGTGGCCGCGGCGCAGCGCCGCCGCCAGGCCGAGCGCGAAGCGGTGGCGGTCGCGGCACAGGTTGACGGCCCGGCCGGCTGCCGGCAGCCGTTCGGCCAGGGCCTCGGCCTGACCCAGGAAGCGCGCCGCCGAGACGGGATCGCCGCCGCACCACAGCAGCGGGGCGTCGAGGTCGCGCGCGGCGAGCAGCGGCAGCCGGTCGGTCATCGGGAGATCAGGCGCGGAAGCGCCGCCAGGCCTGCACCGCCTGGGCCATGGACACGCGCTCGAACTCGGGGTGGCGGTGGTAGCGCCAGGCGTACTCGCCCACGAAGAACAGCACCGCGGCCAGCGGCGTGAGGATGTTGCAGAAGAACGACCACCAGCTCCACGGCGCCGACAGGTACAGCAGCGCCGAGACCGCGATCATGCCCACGAAGTACAGCGCCCAGGCCGCGGTGAGCTGGCGCGTGTACAGCCGCATCTCGGGCGTGAACTCGCGGTGCAGCCGCTCGGCCAGCTGCGTGATCAGCGGCGTGGCGCCCGGGCGCAGCGTGATGCCGAAGCCGAAGCCCATGAGCGCGTGCAGCGCCGCGTGCTGCAGCACATAGAGGCGCTGCACGTCGATGCCGCCGCGCCAGCCGATGGCCGCCACCAGCGCGGCCAGCGCGGCCGTGGCCAGCAGCGTGGGGCCGTGGCGGCGCGCCAGCCCGGCCGCGCCCATGCCCGCCAGCAGCGGGCCGAACAGCGCGGCGATGGTCCAGGGCTGGTCGGGCCAGCGCGTCATCAGCAGGTACGACAGCAGCGCGTAGGCCGACAGGCCCGCGGCCAGGGCCACGCCGCGCCAGCCGGGGCCGGGGGCGTCACTGGGTGCGGTGCTGCGCGACATGCGCGGCCAGCGTGCGCAGGGAGCGGAAGATCTGCTGGTTGTTCTCGTCGTCGGAGCGCAGCTGGAAGCCGTAGCGGCGCGACACCTCCAGCGCCACCTCGAGGATGTCGATGGAGTCGAGGCCCAGGCCGTCGCCGAACAGCGAGGCCTCGGGATCGATCTGGTCGGCGGGTGTCTCCAGGTTCAGCGCGTCGACGAACAGCTTGGCCAGCTCGCGCTCGAGCGCGGACAGATCCTGGGCGATGCCGGTGGGGGACTGGGACACGAAAAAGACCTCCTCGGGTGGAGGCGAATTGTAGGCACGCCCGTCGCCGCGACCGGCGCGACGGGCGCCCGCCCGTCCCCTCAGCGGCGCCGGCCGCTGCCCAGCAGCGAACCCAGCACGCCGCGGATGAGCTCGCGGCCCACGGCCGAGCCGATGCTGCGCACGGCCGACGAGGCCGCTGCCTCCACCAGCCCCGGCCGGCGGCCGCCGCGCGGGCCCGTGGTGCCCAGCATCATGTCCTTGACCATGCCCATCATGCCGGCGTCGGCCGCCGCGCCGTTGCCGGCGCCCGCGGGCGTGCCCGCCGGTGCGCCGCCGGCGGCCACCGGGGCCTCGGTGGCGGCGCGGCCGCGCAGCATCTCGTAGGCCGACTCGCGGTCCACCGTCTTCTCGTAGGCGCCTGCCACCAGGCTGCCGGCGATCAGCGCCTGGCGCTGCGCCGGCGTGATGGGCCCGATCTGGCTGCCCGGCGGCAGCACGAAAACGCGCTCGGTCACGCCGGGGCGGCCCTTGGCGTCGAGCAGGCTCACCAGGGCCTCGCCCACGGCCAGCTCCTGGATGGCGGCGCTCATGTCGGCGATGCGGGGGTTGGGGCGCATGGTGTCGCCGGCGGCCTTCACGGCCTTCTGGTCGCGCGGCGTGAAGGCGCGCAGCGCGTGCTGCACGCGGTTGCCCAGCTGCGCCAGCACGGTGTCGGGCACGTCGAGCGGGTTCTGCGTCACGAAGTACACGCCCACGCCCTTGCTGCGCACCAGGCGCACCACCAGCTCGATGCGCTCCACCAGCGCCGTCGGGGCGTCCTTGAACAGCAGGTGCGCCTCGTCGAAGAAGAACACCAGCTTGGGC
>JBKDQY010000043.1:0-11410 GCA_046341655.1 Betaproteobacteria bacterium
CCGGATGGCACGCGAAGGCCGAGCACTGCCTGCGGCTCGACGTGCGGCAGCTGTATCGCCGGGGGCTGCTCAAGCCTTGCAGCTACAGCTGGCGCTGGACGAACTCCACGACGGGCGAGGAGACAGGCTCCGTCGGCATCGAGTGCAACGGCGCGCAGTTGCAGCTGGCCTACCGGCAACGCGACGTTGACCGCCTGGTCACGCTGGCGCTGGCCCGCACGGCCTGCACGTTCGGCGGCTCGCGCGCCTGGTTCAGCTGCCCGGCCTGCGCGATGCGCTGCGCCGTCGTCTACTTGCGCGGCGAAGGCTGGCGCTGCCGTCGTTGCAGTGGCGTGGTGTATGCCGGCCAGTCCGAGGACGTGATCGGCCGCTCCTGGCGTCGGCAGTGGCGCATCGAGGCCCGTCTAGGGCCCTACGGAGCCCGACCTGCGCGTATGCATCACGCCACATACCGGCGGCTGCGCGCGCAGCTGTGGGCCTGCGAAGAAGCCCGCGAGGCCGAGATCGCGGCCGTGCTGGTGCGACTCGGCGTCCCTAGTGGCGCGTGGTGACCGCGCCAGCGGCCGGAATTCTGTTGCCGATTCTGTTGCCGGGCCGGCCAGAAGAGGAAACGGGTTAGCCCCTTGTGAGAGCTAACCCGTTGATTTTCAATGGTCGGGGTGGCGGGATTCGAACTCGCGACCCCTTGCACCCCATGCAAGTGCGCTACCAGGCTGCGCTACACCCCGACGGAGCCTGCGAGTATAGCCCGTTATGGGGACCCGACCCTCAGGGGCTGAGCAGTTCGCGGATCGACAGCAGCTCGCTGCGCAAGGCTCTCGCATCGGCTTCGGTCAGGCCCTGCGCGGGCACCGCGGCCTGCGGCGTCGCCGACAGGGGCAGGCTGCTGCGGTCGGCCGCCGGATGCATCAGCAGCATCGCAGCCGCGCCCTCGATGATCGACGCGCCCGGCGGCACCGCCTCGTCGTCGAGGCCGTCGGGGTCGGGCAACGCCGCACCGGGAAGCGGCGTCAGCGCCACGTCGGCGAGCCGGTTGCGCGCGCCGCTGATGGTGAAGCCCTGGTCGTAGAGCAACTCGCGGATGCGACGGATCAGCAGCACCTCGTGGTGCTGGTAGTAGCGCCGGTTGCCGCGGCGCTTCATGGGCTTGAGCTGCGTGAACTCCTGCTCCCAGTAACGCAGCACGTAGGGTTTCACCCCGCACAGATCGCTCACCTCACCGATCGTGAAGTAGCGCTTGGCCGGTATGGCGGGGAGCGGTTTCTCCATTGAAATCAATGGGATCGATGGGGAAACCTAGACTCTACTCGAAGTCCCCTTCGACGGGAGTGTCGCCTTGCACGATCGACTTCAGCTTGTGGCTGGCGTGGAAGGTGACGACGTTGCGCGCCTTGATCGGGATGCTCTCGCCCGTGCGCGGATTGCGCCCCGGGCGTGGCGCCTTGCGGCGGATGTTGAAGTTTCCGAAGCCCGAGAGCTTGACGTCGCGGCCGTCGACCAGCGTGCCGTGCACGATGTCGAAGAAGGCCTCGACCATGTCCTTGCTCTCGCGCTTGTTCAGGCCCAGTCGGTCGAACAGCAACTCGGCCAGCTCGGCCTTGGTGAGCGTGGGCGTCTCGATGGACGGCAGGATGACGCGGCCATCCGCGGCGTCGTCGGCGTCGTCTGCGGCCGGTCGGGGTTCATTGCTCATGGGCTTGTTCCTCAGGCTCGAAGACGGGCACCGAAGGCGGCCGCCGCGCGGGCGACCGCGGCCTGCACCGCGGCGTCGATGCGATCGTCGGTCAGGGTGTGGTCGAAGTCCAGCAGTTCCAGACGGATCGCCAGGCTGCGCTCGTCCGCGGCCAGGCCGGCGGTTGGCGCGTCGCGGGTGCCGGGCTTCCAGACGTCGAACAGCGTCGCGCCGCGGATAAGCCCGGCCGGATCGGCCCGCAGCGCAGCCACCAGCGCGTCGTGCGCGACGCCGTCACGCACCACCAGAGCCACGTCGCGCGAAGCGGGCTGCTGGCGCGAGATGGCCGCGAACACCGGCACCTCGCGGGCGAGCACGGCATCGAGCTCGAGTTCGAACAGCACGGGCGAGTGCGGCAGTTCATAGGCCTGGCGCCAGCGCGGGTGCAACTCGCCCACGTGGCCGACGGCGCGGTCGCCCAGCCATACGGTGGCGCAGCGCCCGGGGTGCAGCGCCGGGTGCGCGGCCGGCTCGAAGCGCACCGTCGCGGGCGCCAGCAACGCCTCGAGATCGCCCTTGGCGTCGAAGAAGTCGACGCTGCGCTCGGGAACCCCCCACTGCGACGGCGCCACCGGGCCGTAGGCCAGTGCGGCCACGCGCATCGGCTGATCGACCCCGGCCACGCTCAGCGGGCCATCGGGGGCGCCCGGGGCCTTGCGGTACACCCGGCCCACCTCGAACAGGCGCGCGCGCGTGATCCTGCGCGCCAGGTTCTGGCGCAGCATCTGCACCAGGCTGCCGACAAGGCTGGAGCGCATCACCGCCAGCGGCGCGGCGATGGGGTTGAGCACCCGGATGGGGTCGGGATTGCCGGCGAGCTCACGCTCCCAGCGTTCCTCCACGAAGGAGAAGCCGATGGTCTCCTGGTAGCCCAGTGCGGCCAGCGCGTGGCGCACCTCGTGCGCCGAGCGGCGGCCCTCGCGGCGCACGCGCGCCTGCGCCGGCGCCACGGTGGGCGTGGCCGGGAGCTTGTCGTAGCCGACGACGCGGGCGACCTCCTCGATCAGGTCCTCCTCGATGGCGAGGTCGAAGCGCCAGCTCGGCGGCGTCACCGTGATCGTCCCCTCGCCCTCGGCGAAGCCCAGTCCCAGGCGGCGGAAGACATCGGCGCACTGCGCCTGCGTCACCGGCATGCCGATGACCCTGGCCGCGCGCGCCACGCGCAGCAGCACCGGCGGGCGACCGGGGAGCGCCAGGGTCTGGTCGTCGACCGGGCCGACCACGGTGTCGGGCGTGCCGCAGATGTCGAGCACCAGCTGCGTGATGCGCTCGATGTGCTCCACCGTGAGCGCCGGGTCCACGCCGCGCTCGAAGCGGTGGCCGGCATCGGTGCTGAAGCCGTAGCGCCGCGAGCGGCCCTGCACGGCCTCGGGCCACCAGAAGGCGGCCTCCACGTAGATGTTCGCGGTGCCGTCGCCCACCGCCGTGGCATCGCCGCCCATGATGCCGGCGAGCGATTCCACCGCGTGGTCGTCGGCGATGACTCCGACCTTGTCGTCCAGCTCGACGGTGTTGCCATTGAGGAGCTTGAGCTGCTCGCCCGGCCGGCCCCAGCGCACGATGAGGCCGCCGTGGATCTTGTCGAGATCGAAGATGTGCGAGGGTCGCCCGTACTCGAACATCACGTAGTTGGAGATGTCCACCAGCGCGCTGACGCTGCGCTGGCCGCAGCGCGCCAGGCGGTCCACCATCCACGCGGGCGTCTTCGCGCGCGGGTTCACGCCCAGCACCACGCGGCCCGAGAAGCGGCCGCACAGGTCGGCCGCCTCCACGCGCACCGGCAGGCGGCGACCGGTGCGCGGCGCCACCGGCAGGAAGGCCGGCGTCTTCAGCGGCGCGCCGGTGAGCGCGGCCACCTCGCGCGCCACCCCGTGCACGCTCAGGCCGTGCGCCAGGTTGGGCGTGAGCTTGAGCGTGAAGATCGTGTCGTCGAGCCCGAGATGCCCGCGCAGGTCGGTGCCCACGGGGGCGTCGGCGGCCAGCTCGAGCAGGCCGCCGTGGTCGTCGGACAGCTTCAACTCGCGTGCCGAGCACAGCATGCCGAAGCTATCCACTCCGCGCAGCTTGCCGACGCCGATCCTGAACGGCTTTCCGTCCTCGCCGGGCGGCAGCTCGGCACCCACCACCGCCAGCGGCACCTTGATGCCGGCGCGCGCGTTGGGCGCGCCGCAGACGATCTGCAGCGGGCCGTCCTTCGAGAACGCACCGGCGGCCACCGTGCACACGCGCAGCCGGTCGGCCTGCGGGTGCTGCTCGGCGGTCAGGATCTCGGCGACGACGACGCCGGTGAAGGGCGGCGCCACGGGGCGCAGCTCCTCGACCTCCATGCCGGACATCGTGAGCAGGTCGGCCAGGGCCTGCGTGGCCAGGGGCGGGTCGCAGAACTCGCGCAGCCAGGACTCGGGGAATTGCATCTTGGATCTCGGGGCGGGTCAGCGGAACTGCGCCAGGAAGCGAAGGTCGCCGTCGAACATCAGGCGCAGGTCGTCGATGCCGTAGCGCAGCATGGCGAAGCGGTCGGCGCCGATGCCGAACGCGAAGCCGATGTGCTGCTCGGGATCGAGGCCGAAGTTGCGCACCACGGCGGGGTGCACCTGGCCCGAGCCGGCCACCTCGAGCCACTTGCCGGCCAGCGGGCCGCTGCCGAAGCGGATGTCGATCTCCGCGCTGGGCTCGGTGAACGGGAAGAAGCTGGGCCGGAAACGGACGTCGAAGTCCTCGGTCTCGAAGAACTCGCGCACCAGGGTGGCGAAGGTGACCTTCAGGTCCTTGAAGCTGACGTCCTCGCCCAGCCAAAGGCCCTCGATCTGGTGGAACATGGGCGAGTGCGTGGCGTCGCTGTCGACGCGGTAGACGCGCCCGGGGGCGATGACGCGCACCTCGGGGACGTGCCGGCCCGATGCGGCCCTGCCGGCGTGGCGCGCGGCGTGGGCGCGTGCATAGCGCACCTGCATCGGACTCGTGTGCGGACGCAGGTTGAGCCAACGGCCCTCGGCGTCCTTGAGCTCGACGTAGAAGGTGTCCTGCATCGAGCGCGCCGGGTGGTTCTCGGGGTTGTTCAACGCCGTGAAGCTCATCCAGTCGGTCTCGATCTCGGGGCCTTCGGCGACCTCGAAGCCCAGGCTCGAGAAGATGTCCTCGATGCGCTCGATTGTGCGGCTCACCGGGTGCAGGCCGCCGGTGCCGCGGGTGCGGCCCGGCAGGGTGACGTCCAGCGCCTCGGCGCGCAGCTGCGCCTCGAGTTCGGCCTGCGCCAGACGCTCGCGAGCGGCGGTCAGCAGGGCTTCGACCTGCTGCTTGGCCTGGTTGATCTCGGCGCCGCGGGCCTTCTTGGCCTCGGGAGCGAGCGCGGCCAGGCCCTTGAGTAGCTCTGTCAGGCTGCCGCTCTTGCCGAGGAAGCGTGCCTTGGCGTTTTCGAGCTCGGCCGCGGTGGGTGCGGCGTCGAACGCGGCGCGGGCCTGCTGGACGAGCGAGTCGAGGTCGTTCATGAGCGGGACGAAACGGGCGAGAAAAAAGGCCGCCCCCGAAGGTGACGGCCTTGGATGCGAGAGCTCGGGGAGGCCCGCCGCTCGGCGCGGCGGGCTGCCCCGGGACATCAAGCGAGCTGGGCCTTCACCTTCTCGACGATGCTCTTGAAGCCCGCCGGGTCGTGGATGGCCATGTCGGACAGGACCTTGCGGTCGATGTCGATCTGCGCCTTCTTCAGGCCGGCCATGAACTTGCTGTACGTGACGCCCAGCTCGCGGCTCGCGGCGTTGATGCGCGCGATCCAGAGCTGGCGGAACACCCGCTTGCGGGTGCGGCGGTCACGGTAGGCGTACTGGCCCGCCTTCATCACCGCCTGCTTGGCGACGCGGAAGACGTTCTTGCGGCGGCCGCGGAAGCCCTTGGCCAGGGCCAGGATCTTCTTGTGGCGGGCGTGGGCGATGACACCACGTTTGACGCGAGGCATGTGTGTGCTCCTTCGTGTTCGGTGGTGGGGCTCAGAGGCCGGCGAACGGCAGCATCTGCGCCATGTGGCCCATGTTCGTCTCGTGGACGTTCACGGCGCCGCGCAGCTGACGCTTGCGGGTGGTGCTCTTCTTCGTGAGGATGTGGCGCTTGAACGCCTGGCCCCGCTTGACGGTGCCCCCCGGGCGCACGCGGAAGCGCTTCTTCGCGCCGCTCTTGGTCTTCATCTTGGGCATTGCTGCTCCTTCTTCGTTTGCTGCTGCAGGCGGCCCCGGATGACCCGGTGCGCTTGTCGGCCTGCAGCCGCTTCTTCGCCAGCCGCCGGATCGACCGGACCCGTCGGCTGAACCCCTTGCGCCGCCGCCCTACTTCCGCTTGGGCGCCAGCACCATGATCATCTGCCGGCCCTCGAGCTTGGGCATGTGCTCGACCATCGCCACGTCGGAGAGTTCGTCGCGGATGCGCTCCAGCATGCGCATGCCGATCTCCTGGTGGGTGATCTCGCGGCCCCGGAAGCGCAGCGTCACCTTGCCCTTGTCGCCGTCGTCGGCGATGAAGCGGCGCAGGTTGCGCATCTTGATCGCGTAGTCGCCGTCGTCGGTGCCGGGGCGGAACTTGACTTCCTTGATCTCGATGACCTTCTGCTTGGCCTTGGCCTCGGCGGCCTTCTTCTGCTCCTGGTACTTGAACTTGCCGTAGTCCATCAACCGGCACACGGGCGGGTCAGCGGTGGCGGCGATCTCGACGAGGTCGACGTCCAGTTCCCCGGCCATGCGCAGCGCTTCCATCAGCGGAACGATGCCCAGCGGCTCGTTCTCGACTCCGTTCAGGCGCACCTGCGGCGCCATGATCTCCCGGTTCAGACGGTGCTTGCGCTCCGCGTTGGGCACGCGGCGGTCCATGAAGGTAGCGATGGTTCCAGCTCCTGTGGCAGCCCGAAGGCGGTGCGGGCCACGTCAAAAATCAAAGCGCGCCGAGAGACCCCCTCAGACCCTGGCAGCGATGTCGGCGAGCAGCCTCTCGGCAAAGCCCGGCAGCGGCATCGTGCCCAGATCCTGGTTGCCCCGGGCGCGCACGGCGACGGTTCCATCCGCCTTTTCCTTGTCGCCGACGACGAGGATGTACGGAACCTTCTGCAACGAATGCTCGCGGATTTTATAGCCAATCTTGTCGGCGCGCAAATCCGCGTGGGCCCTAACTCCTTGTTTTTGCAGCGATTTCACCACTTCCGACGCATAGTCGGCGGTGGGTTCGCTGATCGAGGCCACCACCACCTGCACCGGCGCCAGCCAGGCGGGCAGCGCGCCGGCGTGCTGCTCGATCAGGATGCCGATGAAGCGCTCGAGGCTGCCGACGATGGCGCGGTGCAGCATCACCGGGTGGCGGCGGCTGGAATCCTCGGCCACGTACTCGGCGCCCAGGCGCTCGGCCATGGAGAAGTCCACCTGCATCGTGCCGCACTGCCACTGGCGGCCGATGGCGTCCTTCAGCGTGTACTCGATCTTGGGGCCGTAGAAGGCGCCGTCGCCCGGGGCGATGACGAACTCGCAGCCGCTGGCGCGCAAGCTCTCCATCAGCGCGTGCTCGGCCTTGTCCCAGCTGGCATCGGAGCCGATGCGCGCCTCGGGCCTCGTCGCGACCTTGTAGATGATGTCCGTGAAGCCGAAGTCCCTGTAGACCTTCTGCAGCAGCGCCGTGTAGGCCACGCACTCGGCCAGGATCATGTCCTCGGTGCAGAAGATGTGGCCGTCGTCCTGCGTGAAGCCGCGCACGCGCATGATGCCGTGCAGGCCGCCCGTGGGCTCGTTGCGGTGGCACTGGCCGAACTCGCCGTAGCGCAGCGGCAGGTCGCGGTAGCTCTTGATGCCCTGCTTGAAGATCAGGATGTGGCCGGGGCAGTTCATCGGCTTCAGCGCATAGTCGCGCTTCTCCGACTCGGTCGTGAACATGTTGTCGCGGTACTTGTCCCAGTGGCCCGTCTTCTCCCAGAGGGCCCGGTCGAGGATCTGCGGGCCCTTGACCTCCTGGTAGCCGTTGTCGCGGTAGACGCGGCGCATGGTCTGCTCCACCTCCTGCCACACCGTCCAGCCCTTGGGGTGCCAGAACACCGTGCCGGGGCTGTGCTCGTCGAGGTGGAACAGGTCGAGCTCGCGGCCCAGGCGGCGGTGGTCGCGCCTCTCGGCTTCCTCGAGCATGCGCAGGTAGGCCTGCAGCTCGTCCTTCGTCGCCCAGGCCGTGCCGTAGATGCGCTGCAGCTGCTCGTTGGCCTGGTCGCCGCGCCAGTAGGCGCCGGCCACCTTCATGAGCTTGAAATGCTTCAGGCGGCCCGTGCTGGGCACGTGCGGGCCGCGGCAGAGGTCCTCGAAGCCGCCCTCGCGGTACAGGCTCACGTCCTCGCCGGCCGGGATGCTGCCGATGATCTCGGCCTTGTAGTGCTCGCCCTGGGCCTGGAAGTGCTGAACAGCCTCGTCGCGAGGCAGCACGCGGCGCACCACCGGCTCGTTCTTCGCGGCCAGCTCGCCCATCCGCTTCTCGATGGCGGCCAGGTCCTCGGGCGTGAAGGGGCGCTTGCAGGCGAAGTCGTAATAGAAGCCGTTGTCGACGACCGGGCCGATGGTCACCTGCGCCTCGGGGAACAGCTCCTTCACCGCGTAGGCCAGCAGGTGCGCCGTGCTGTGGCGGATGATCTCCAGGCCGTCGGGGTCCTTGTCGGTGACGATGGCGAGTTGCGCGTCGGCCTCGAGGCGGTGGCTGAGGTCGACGAGCCGGCCGTCGACCTTGCCGGCGAGCGCCGCCTTGGCCAGGCCGGGGCCGATGCTGGCGGCCACCTCGCCCACCGTGAGGGGGCCGTGGTACTCGCGGCGGGCGCCGTCGGGGAGCGTGATCTGGATCATGGGGTGTCGTTGAAGGGCAAGAAAAAAGCGCGGGGATGCCGCGCTTCGTTCGAGGGAGAAAGGATGTCGGACGCGCGCGGGGAAGCCGGCTCAGTAGCCGGCGGCGTTGCAGCCCGTAGTCCGCGGTGTCATAACCGTCGCGCCTTTCCCTGCCCTTGCTGGATGGTTCGGAGTACCTTCATTCTAGCGGCGCGCGGCGCTCACGGCAGCGGCTCGATCTCCACGCCCTGACCCGGCCGCCCGCCGCGCGAGACCCATTCCGCGAATTCGTCGGCCAGGCGTTGCGCCTCGGCATGGGCGCCGCGCCAAACGGCCTGGCGGCCGGCCTCGTTCTCGCCCCAGGTCTTGAAGTCGCGGCGGTCGGGCAGCTTGCCGCCGGGCAGCGCCGCGATCCATTCGTCGCGCGGCGCCAGCAGCACCAAGCGCGAAAGCGCCTCGGTGGCAGCGTGGCGGCGCTTCCAGGGCTTGTCGAGCCACCCGGGCACCACGTGCGGCCCGAAGTGCGGGTACAGCACCACGCCGTCGCCGAAGCCGCCGTAGTCCAGGTGCAGGTGGTAGTCGGTGATGCCACCGTCCCAGTAGCTGCCGGGCGGGCCGCCGGGCACGTCGCGCACGGCTTCCAGCACGAAGGGGATGCTGCAGCTGGCCAGGATGGACGCCACCAGGTTGTGCTCGGCCAGCGCCACCTGCCGCGTGGGGTAGTCCGACAGCGCCAGCGGCAGCGGCTCGCGCGCGTCGGCGAACACGATGCGCTCCAGCCAGCCGCCCAGCGCCCGGCGGTGCACGGCGTTGGCCGCGAAGGCCGCCGCCCAGCCCAGGGGCTGGCGCAGCCGCCCGGCGTGGTGCAGCAGGCCGCGGCCGCGGCTGGTGAACACGTGCAGCCGCCAGCGCGGGTGCGACAGCACCTCGGCGGCGCAGGTGCCCAGCCGCTCCTCGAGCTTGCGCCGGAAGTGCTCGGTGACCACGGCCGCCGTGGGCATGCGGCCAGGCGCGTGCGGGTAGCTCTGGGTGATGTAGTCCTCGGCCAGCTGGGCCAGCGCGGCGTCGGCGTCGCGGCGGCAGGCGGCGGCCATGCGCCAGGCGCCGATGCTGGCGCCGAGCAGGTGCACGGTCTGCGCCGAATGCGCCAGCCAGTGGCCGAACACGAAGCGGTCCAGCGGCAGCAGCACCAGGCCCTTCGCGCCGCCGGCCGCGGCCGGCACGGCGCGCACATCGGCCGCGGCCAGGCCGCGCTGCAACAGGTGCTCGCGCGCCGCCGGGCCGGCCAGCACGCGCAGCGCCCGGGCGCCCTTCACCGGAACCTCGTCACGAAGCTGGCCGTCCACTGGGCCACGCCGTCGCGGCGGGTGTCCGCGCTGGCGGCGAAGCCGTCGAGGTCGGACACGGCGCTGCGGCTGGCTTGTGCGGGTGCGAGCGCGTGGACCACCGCCAGCCGCCACTGCCCCACGCCGGGCTGCCGCCACGAGACGTAGGCGTCCAGCCGCGTGTGCGCGCCGCGCCACAGGCGCTGCTGGTCGCTCTGCTGCGTGCTGAAGGCCGGCGAGTGCATCACCGTCAGGCCGGCGGCCCGGCCGCCCGTCCACTGCCGTTCGGCACCGGCCGTCAGGCGCCAGGGCGGCTGGCCCTCGAGCCGCGCGTCGGGGTCGTCGATCTGCTCCACGCGCGAACGGTACAGCGACAGCGCGGCACGCCAGGTCGTGCCCGCGGCTGGCTCGCCCGTGGCCGCGCCGGGGGCGGGCCGGCGTGCCGCGCCGCCGGGCGCCGCGTCGGGGATGCGATGGCGCCACTCGAACTCCAGCCCGCTGCTGTGGGCGCGGCCCAGATTGACGGGCCGGCTCACCCAGCGCGGCACCGGCGCCTCGGCCACCGTCTCCAGCGCGATGCGGCGACGGATGAGGTCCTGCACCTCGCGGTGGAAGAAGCCGGCGCTGAGCACGCCGCCGTGGGCGGTGCTGCGCTCCCAGGCCAGCTCCAGGCCACGCAGGCGCTCGGGCCGCAGCAGCGGATTGCCGGCGCTGTCGGCCGCCACCGGCGTGTTGCGCTCCTCGCGGGGATAGGTGCCGTCGAGGCTGTAGCGCGGCAGCAGCAGGCCCAGGTCGGGCGCGCGCTGGCTGGCCGAGACGCTGGCACGCAGCACGTCGCGGCCGGCCGCGTCGAGCGCATGCCGCAGGTGCAGCAGCGGCAACACGGCGTCGTGGCGCTGGCGCACGCGGCCCGGCGGCCCCTCGGTGGCCACGTCCCAGCGCTCGCCGCGCAGCGCCGCCGATACCGCCCAGTGCGGCGACGGGGTCCAGTCGTGCTGCACGAAACAGGACCCGCGCAGCTGCAGCGCCGCAAAGGGCACGCCCAGGCTGCCGGTGACCAGCGGCACGCCGTTGTCGACCTGCTCGCGGCGCTCGTCGTGACGGCGCCGCTCGACATCCCAGCCGCCGTTGAGGGTGTGCTGCTCGCCCAGCGGCCAGCGCCAGCGACCGCCCTGCGAGACCTGGCGGCCGCGCTGAAGGTGCCGGCTCTCGCGCTCCACGACGAGCGCATCGCCGTCGCCGATGCCCTTGGAGCGGCCCTCGCCCTCGGCGCGCGTGTGCTGCAGCGCCGCCTTCAGCTCGAGCCGCCCGCCGGCGGCCAAGCGCCGCACCCACTGCCCCTGGTGGCGGTGCAGCCGCCACTCGACTAGCGAGCGCCAGGCCCAGCGCAGCGCATCCGGCGCCGAGCCGTCCAGCACCTCGGTGGCGCGCTCGCCGGCGTTGCGCGAGCGGTTGGCCTGCACCAACGCCTGCCACTGCAGCGAGGTGTCGTCGCCCAGGGTCCAGTCCAGGCGCGGGGCGACCTGCAG